>NZ_JAGYGS010000179.1:0-366 GCF_018991185.1 Lactiplantibacillus sp. 7.2.4 | reverse complement strand
GAATTCATTTTCTATTTTTAACATTTGATTCTCTTGTTTTAGCTGCTTCAATTCTGCGGCTGGAGTCTGTGATTTTTCGGGTTTGGGGTTGTTCTGCTTGTGTTTGGCCATGGTCTTAGGATTCCCTCGTTTGCGCTCAAGTCCCGCTATTCCAGATTCCTGGAAGTGTTTTTCCCACTGCCAAATCGTACTTGGCGACGACAAATCAAAGTGTAGGGCAGTCACTGGAAGCGAAGCTTGATTTCGTTTCTTCCAGTTTAATACATCGACTTTGAACTGACTAGAATATTCTTGGGACATTGACCGGTTTTTTAAACCTTCAATACCTCGCCGCTCAAATCGATGAACCCAGTCCAGAATGATTGA
>NZ_JAGYGS010000178.1:0-366 GCF_018991185.1 Lactiplantibacillus sp. 7.2.4 | reverse complement strand
GCAATCATTCTGGGTTGGGTTCATCGATTTGAGCGGCGAGGTATTGAAGGTCTAAAAGACCGGTCAATGTCCCAAGAATATTCTAGTCAGTTCAAAGTCGATGTATTAAACTGGAAGAAACGAAATCAAGCTTCGCTTCCAGTGACTGCCTTACACTTTGACTTGTCGTCGCCAAGTACGATTTGGCAGTGGGAAAAACACTTCCAGGAATCTGGAATAGCGGGACTTGAGCGCAAACGAGGGAATCCTAAGACCATGGTCAAACACAAGCAGAACAACCCCAAACCTGAAAAACCACAGACTCCAGCCGCAGAATTGAAGCAGCTAAAACAAGAGAATCAAATGTTAAAAATAGAAAATGAATTT
>NZ_JAGYGS010000177.1:0-409 GCF_018991185.1 Lactiplantibacillus sp. 7.2.4 | reverse complement strand
TCTGCTACTTATCAACCATCATGGATCTGCACTCAAGACGAATTATCGGCTATTCATTCTCAAAAAAGATGGCTACTGATTTAGTCTTAAAGATCCTGGAAAGCGCGGTTAAAAATCGAACCATTACTGGGGACCTGATTATCCACACAGACTTAGGATCACAGTACACCAGCGATGATTACAACCAACGGTTAACCGAACTACATATCCGCCACTCTTACAGCCGTAAAGGGTGTCCATACGATAATGCACCAATGGAATCTTTTCATGCTTCCCTCAAAAAGGAATGTGTTTATCCAGTGCCGGTCTTTGAGAATTATGAAACTGCCGCTGCTGTCCTTTTTGAATATGTGCATGCTTTCTACAATAGGAAGAGAATTCATAGTTCACTGGGCTACCAGACCCCCTT
>NZ_JAGYGS010000176.1:0-406 GCF_018991185.1 Lactiplantibacillus sp. 7.2.4 | reverse complement strand
AAGCTTCTCGGTTTTTGAGAAGTTTAGAGCACGCTTTTCCTTTGCACGATTTCTGGTTGTTTATCCATCAAAAACACCTCACCAATTTATTTGATGAGGTAATCATAATCCATATGGCGGCCGCAGGAAATACGGTCGGTTATTTACTGCTTTCGAAATACTCGGCCGCAGTCAACCGCCCCAAAATTACTGTTAACTAAAAGCAGCCTGACACGATTGTGTCAGGCTGCCGTCTAATTTTTGAATTTGGGCTAAATAAAAAGGTGAGAACAACTTCCCACCTCGCAAGTGCCGGCTACCAGAGTCGAACTGATGACCCTCGGTTTACGATACCGATGCTCTACCAACTGAGCTAAGCCGGCATGATATAAAAATAGATGTTAACACAATTGCCAACATCTATGTC
>NZ_JAGYGS010000175.1:0-432 GCF_018991185.1 Lactiplantibacillus sp. 7.2.4 | reverse complement strand
CAACACATCTAGGGTTGCTCCCTTATTTTGAATGGTGTTCATGATCTGGGTTAAATCCTGGTTGTTTCTGCCTAAGCGATCTAATTCAGTGACCAGGACAATATCACCCTCACGAATATAGGCCAGCATCTTTTGCAGTTCTGGCCGATTAATGTTAGCCCCACTTAATTTATCCGTAAATAATTTATCAACGTCTTTTAAAGCCGCTAACTGTCGATCTAAATGTTGCTCCTTGGAACTCACGCGAGCATAACCGATTTTAGCCATTTTTAGCTCTCATTTTGGACAGTTCTAATGAACACTTGTAATTCCTAGTATAGCACAGAAACAAGAAAGGCCACTAGGGTATACCCTAGTGGCCAGATGCAGTTTACAGAGAATGGTCTGAAAAACAGTTAGACCAGTAAAACCCCTGAGTTTGGATTTACTCCA
>NZ_JAGYGS010000174.1:0-450 GCF_018991185.1 Lactiplantibacillus sp. 7.2.4 | reverse complement strand
CGGTTTAAGTCGATTTAAAAATAGGTGTTTTAAGAATTGAATGTTTAATTAATCACGTACGACGGGGATTGCCGCTTTATTAAACAGTTGTGATAGAAATTTATTTAGGGATTTTAGGCACTATTTATACCTGTTGTGCTATTGAGGTTAGTTGTGATAAGGATTAATTTGTACTACAAAAGGCCTACTCAATTGTTAGTTGAGCAGGCCTTTTGTGGGTATTTTGATTAGAGCTATTAACCCTATGCTAATTATAAGGCTTAGCTTTCAAATGGACCATACTATTATCCAAATTATGATTTGTTAAGGTGGTGTTGTCATAGTTACTGAATTGAATCAATTGGGCAGAAAAAAGAAAAATTTAACTAAGACCATGGACACCATTCAAAATTAAGGGAACGTCATCCTAAATCTATTGCCAATGGCGGGAATTGTTGATTTTTATTTATG
>NZ_JAGYGS010000173.1:0-509 GCF_018991185.1 Lactiplantibacillus sp. 7.2.4 | reverse complement strand
CCCATATGCATATGTGGCGTACTCTCATCAAGATGAACAATTGCATAACGAATATTTTCTTCACCAAATTTTTCAGCAAAATAATTCCTCGCCGTTTCAAAATATTTGCGGGTATCAGCCGCCGTCAAATCGGCAAAGAAATTGCTATCACTCGAAATAATCCATTCATTGACTAAAACGGCATCTTTTCTGACCGCTCGCTGACTGGTTTTATGCTCGTTAATATAAGCCTCAATATCCGTTTTGAAATGGTTAGTCCGACCAGCAACTAAATCATAATTTAAGTCAGAACGGTCAACGTCAATATCAGTATTTTTGTGATGTCGCGTTCGGCGTTGATCATGATTACCCAAGCCAACTAAATTATCAGCTTTTAATTTCTGCATATTAGCCACTAAATAACTCATTTCACCACTCCATTCCAAACAGCTAAATTTGGTTAGAGCATAGCATAGAATTCGGAAAACCTCCATGCAAGGTATAGCCCAATATACTTTACCTTGTAAAGT
>NZ_JAGYGS010000172.1:0-565 GCF_018991185.1 Lactiplantibacillus sp. 7.2.4 | reverse complement strand
AGATTAATTTTACAATCTATTGTAGAAGATAATTAATTACTTTTCTTAATTAAAGGAACGGCCCAAGCCAACGTAAAGTGAATCACGTTGGCTTGGGCCGTTAAGTTATTTCATCAGGTCATCAAACGTTTGATTAACCGTCTCTTGATCACGATTGTTGGTAAAGACTTTAACTGGTTGTAAGTCACTCAAATCATTGGCAACTTCCTTCGTCGCATAAATCATAACTGGCGTGCGCTTCGCAAACTGGGTTTGGACTAACGCCACATTACCAACTACCGGGGTGCCCTTCGTCTTTTCGGTAATCCGCCACTTATACAACTTTTTCGTATTCAAAACATGTTTTGCCCGCTCATCAGGATCATGCACAATATGATAGGCCATTAACACATTATCAGCCATGTTGATTCCTCCCATTATTGGCCAGTAGTCATTTCTTAACACCATTAGTATACGTGCTGAACCCTCAAACTAGCAATTATTTGAACCAAGCCACCAATCGATCAAACCAAGTTTGGTGATGACCAGTTTGGGCCATCTTAACTACTTTAGTAACCGTTGACTT
>NZ_JAGYGS010000171.1:0-583 GCF_018991185.1 Lactiplantibacillus sp. 7.2.4 | reverse complement strand
GGCTATATGGCAAAAGATAAAAAGAGATGCGTCAATCGATTTACGTCAATTTACATCAACAAAAGGCAATACTGTTTACGTTGATGTTGATGGGCAAAAAGCTATTAAAGCAATGTTCTCAAACGATTCATCAACAAGATACCGTCAACAAAAAGATGATGTTGACGACAACAAAAAAGATGCGGTTGATGGACAAGATGAAGTGAAATTCCTTCGAAATTTAGTATCAGAATTTCAATCTGAAAAGAAAGAGTTACATAAGTTACTAGATCAGCAACAAAGATTGGCCTTACAGGACAAACAACTGCTCGAAGAATACAAGGCAGAAATTAAGGACTTGAAAGCCTTAACGATGGCACCGCATGATAATAGTGAAAAAGAAGTGACGTCAGACAAACAACCGGAACCTGAAAATAGCACCCCGGAGTCACAACCTAAACCTAAAAAGTGGTGGCGTTTTGGTAAATAGTTACAACTAAAAAAGAAAAGAAGACTAGTTAAATAGCGGAAGATAAATTTGAACAATCTGTAGCTGCCAAGCTAAAGGGTGAGGGCTGGGACTGTCCCACAGATTATTCTGGTG
>NZ_JAGYGS010000170.1:0-594 GCF_018991185.1 Lactiplantibacillus sp. 7.2.4 | reverse complement strand
GAAGCTGTTTGAGGTCTCTATTGACGAGCAAGCAGGATCCCTATAAAGGCCATAGCAACCATGACTTTACTGGTATTTAACTTGCGTTCGCAATTGAACCAAAGCCGTCGCCAGTTGGTTAACCAACTGAAACTACGTTCCACGACCCAGCGCTGTGGCGTTACTTGACCGTTCTTCAGATCACTTTGTTTGGCGATAATGACATCTGCACCAATGATTGCATGGACCGACTGGGCGAAGTTGTCGCCTGTATAGCCACCATCGGCCATCACTCGCTGAACAAGATCAAACTGCTCTTCATTTAACGCGAGTAAAGCGATCGCACCGTCCCGTTCGGAGACATTAGCTGTGGTAATGTGGATCGCGAATGGGAGACCATTAATATCAACGGCAAGGTGGCGTTTAATCCCACTGATTTTCTTGCCGCCATCATACCCTTTATTTTGGGGTGTTGCCGTATTTTTGACGCTTTGCGCATCAAGAATTACGAACGACGTTCGTACCGATCGTCCCATTCGTAATCGCTCTCGAGCGACAATTTTTTTAAAAGCAGGTCAATCAGGGAATATTCCGAATTAGCTAATGGTTTTGACC
>NZ_JAGYGS010000017.1:0-56882 GCF_018991185.1 Lactiplantibacillus sp. 7.2.4 | reverse complement strand
TGGGACGAATGAGTTCAAATTGTTGGCGGGAAATATTGCTTGGGTAGTTCATGACTAATCACCTTTTTTGAACTATCATACCAAATATATTAGATTTTAAACAAGTTCTTAGGCTAAAGGGTGAGTGATACCGGTACGGGCAACAGCTAGGTCGCGAGCAAATCAACGGATTCCCGATTGCCCGGCTGTTAGCTACCCGATATAGATACCCCAACGCAGTGTAGATGATCGACTACCGGTGAGAAATCAGTGTCGTAAATCAAAGTCACAATGTGTGTTTATCTGGCGAGTTGCGTTAAAATTAAAGAACAACTAAATCAAGGAGGATTTTTGGTGTGCAAACTGTTTTCTTAGTGCTACTCCTCGTCGCGGCTGTCGTCGTGGCAAATGCCGTCTATGCACGCTTTAATCAAGTCCCGGTCGCCTTTTTGCAAATTGGGGCCGGATTAATTTTGTCATTAATTCCGTTATATCAAGACTTCGAGCTGGAACCGGAAATATTCTTATTTGTGATTATTTCGATTCTCATGTTCAATGACGGGCAAAATACGAACGTCCGTAAGTTGAGTCACCAATTTGGGACGACCTTGTCGTTAGCGGTCGTGTTGGCAATCGTCACGATTTTCATTGTCGGGATACTGACGCACCAACTGATTCCAGAGTTTTCATTAGCACTGGCGTTAGCCTTGGGTGCAATTATTACGCCGACCGATGCCGTGGCCGTTTCATCGATTACGACTAAGGTGGCGATTCCTGATGAAGTCATGACGACGCTGGAAAATGAGTCGCTCTTTAACGATGCTTCCGGTATCGTGGCCTTTAATCTGGCGATTGCCGCCATTGTGACGGGCCAATTTTCCGTCTGGCACGGAATTACGAATTTTTTATACGTCTTTGTTGGCGGAATTATCGTTGGCTTGGTATTGGGATACGTCATCGTCGCCATCCGAATCATGTTGATCAATATGCGTGTGGACACGCCGTCGGTCATTGTGCCTTACACGTTACTGACACCATTTGTCGTCTACTTCTTAGCTGAATCTCTCGGCGTTTCTGGCATCTTGGCCGTGGTGGCGACTGGTTTGATTCATGGCGTGCAATCGGATCGGTTACGGCTGACGACTTCGCGCCTCCAAATCGTGATGTCGACGACCTGGTCGATTGTTGCTAGTATTTTAAACGGAATCGTGTTCGTGCTGTTGGGCGTGTCACTGCCGAGCGTCATCAAACATTTACAACAGCGTGATACCGGGTCAGTGGCCGTATTAATCGGCTTGGGAGTTCTCCTATATCTAGTGATGACCCTGGTGCGGTTCTTCTGGACGCGGTTTGATCTGGCCCGTATTCGCGCTTGGGATACACACGAAAAGACCCGTAATGCGTTTGTGATGGGGCTCAGTGGGGTGCACGGGACGATTACACTGGCGATGGCCTTCTCATTGCCACTAACACTCAACGGCAGTGCGTTTCCATACCGCAATGACATTATTTTCGTTGCCGCCGTCGTTATTTTGACCAGCCTACTGGTACCGACGATTTTGTTACCGCTGACGCTACCGAAGCAAACCGTTAAAGTGACGGAAGAAGAGTTAGCATCAGCCAAAGCGGAGATGGTCACTCATGCGATTCAACTGATGCAGGCGCGCCACGGCAATAACGCCGGTACGGGTAAGGTGATTGAAATCCTATCTGGGCAGCGGACGCTGGATGGCCGGCCAAAACGGTCAGAATTGTCGCAGCTCTTCGATGCCACGTTTGATGTTGAACAGCAGACCATCAATCAAATGGTCGACCGCGATGAAATTACGCCTCAAGCGGCAGATAAATACATGCGCTTGGCGAGTCAGACACGGCTCCAAAACCAGCAAACCTTTTTCAAGCGGTTTAAATTATTTTTCCGGTTTGCAATGGTCAAATGGTCGCTAACCAAGAAGGCTCGTGCTCGCCGTAAAGCCTTCCGTCAATACCATGCGCGTCATGGTCAAGAACGCTCAGAATTGATGTCGCGTCATCGCGAAATGTGGCAACAGATGCGTGCGATTGAACAACAGCCATATGATGCAGTGCTGGCCTATCTCTCAAAGACGATCACTGCCGAAAACCAGCAAGCTATCGGTATCGTCCGTCGAGCCTACGATGAACGGCATCGACGCTTGTCGGGAGAACGGGACTTGCAAGATGTTCAAAATGAATTATTAATTGAAGCCTTTCAGCTGGAATACAACTTTATTCAGAACCAGTTGGCCAATAAGACGTATAGCGCTGAACTGGGCAATCAGTTATATGAACAAATCTCAACTGACCAGTTAGTTTACTTACAATCGGTGAATACCGATTAGTTACACTTCGACGTCAATCGCACTCGCGACTGGGATGGCGGTTGCACGTGATATTGAAGGTAAAACGGGTAACGTGATGGCCGTCATTGGTGATGGGTCCTTGTCCGGTGGTTTAGCACTGGAAGGCTTGAATATTGCGGCGACCTTGAAGTCGAACTTGATTATTTTAGTCAATGATAATGGGATGGCGATTGCGGAAGACCATGGCGGTATTTATCAAAATCTACGGGAACTCCGTGAATCGAACGGGACGAGCAGCCATAACTTGTTTAAAGACTTCGGCCTGAACAAATCGTGACTGCCATCACAGCCCAATTGGCACAAAAGTAATTAAATGACGGTCGTCATATTTTTAGCACCACTGCGTTAAAGCAATCGCTTAGCCGCAGCCAGACACCTGATGAAGGGCTTGGCTGCGGCTTTTTTGTTCGGCAAGTGGTCAGATAAAACATTGGACAAAATGTCCAAAATCTTGGCGACTACGCTTAATTATTGAACGTTTTGACCGAAAGTCAGTCTTTAGCTTGGTTCCGGCGATTAAGTCGGTATAATGAAGCTATCAACCAATTTGGAGGAAGTCAACATGCTAACGATTGCTTATATTGGAAATGGGAAGAGTGCGAATCGCTACCACCTACCGTTTGCCTTGAAACTAAAGGATAAAATTAACGTTAAGACGATTTATTCACGCTCAGGACGACAAACGTGGCAACCGATTGCGGGGGTCCATTACACGACTGACCTGGATGATATTTATCAGGACCCGGCGATTGATTTAGTGGTCGTCTCAACGCCCAGCCACACCCATTACGCGGTAGCCAAGGATGTCTTGTTGCATGGGAAGAACGTGCTAGTCGAAAAGCCGTTTACCGAAACGTCGGCGGAAGCTCAAGAGTTGTTCGCATTAGCCAAAGAAAAGCAGCTGTTCATCCAATGCTACCAGAATCGCCGTTTTGACTCAGATTATCTTACGGCCCAAAAAGTAATTGAAAGCGGCGTACTGGGGGATTTACTGGAAGTCGAGATGCATTTTGACTACTTTCGGCCGGAAGTTCCGACCAGTGTTAAAGAATTCTCGTTAGATACGAGTTACCTCTATGGCCACGCTTGTCATACTTTGGATCAAGTCATCGCCTATTTTGGGGAACCGGACGACGTGCACTTTGATGTTCGGCAACTGTTGGGCGCAAACCGGATGAATGATTACTTTGATATCGATATGTATTATGGCGCGCTGAAAGTTTCCGTGAAGTCCAGCTATTTCCGTATCAAACCACGGCCAAGTTTCGTATTGTATGGCAAGCAGGGGATGTTCGTGAAGGCGGATAAGGATCGGCAGGAATATGATTTAAAACACTTCTACATGCCAGACCATGCAGACTTCGGTATTGACCAACCGGAAAACTACGGGACGCTGACGTACGTTGATGACGCTGGTCGCTATCATGAGGAGAAGGTCGTCTCAGAGGTCGGTGATTACAGCCGCGTTTATGATGGCGTGTATGAGACGCTCGTTAACGGGGCACCGAAGCTTGTGAAGGACGAGGAGACTCTGTTGCAAATCAAACTATTGGAACAAGGCATTCAACAGTGCCGCCGGTAATTATCATTAGACGAGTGGAACAATTTATATAATACGAGGAGGAAGACACATGCGATTAGGAATTTTAGGAACTGGAAAAATTGTTCAAGAATTTTTGCCAATGGTCAAGACGATTCCATCAATTGAACTCGCGGGCTTATTGTCGACGCCGCGGAGCGTTGAACGGGCGCACGACTTGCAGCAACAGTACCAGATTGCGACTGTTTATACGGATTATGCGACGTTATTGGCGGATGCGGCGATTGACACGGTGTACGTGGCGCTGCCGAATTCGCTACATTATCAGTATGCCAAACAAGCCTTATTGGCGGGTAAAAACGTGATTTGCGAGAAGCCGTTTACCCTGGTGGCTGAGCAGTTGGCGGAGTTAAAAGACCTCGCTTTGAGCCGCGACTTAGTCCTGATCGAAGCCATCACCAACCAGTATCTGGAGAACTATCAAGCCATTCGGCGGGACCTACCGGATCTCGGAAAATTGAAGATTATTGAATGCAACTATTCGCAATATTCTTCACGCTATGACCAATTTAAGGCGGGGACCGTCTTACCAGCTTTTGACCCCAAACTGGGTGGTGGGGCGTTGATGGATTTGAACATCTACAACATTCACTTTGTCGTCGGTCTGTTAGGCGCGCCGACCCATGTGCAATATCTGGCAAACGTTGAGCGAAATATCGATACATCGGGTATCTTGGTGTTGTCCTATCCGGATATCAAAGTCGTCTGCATTGGTGCCAAGGATTGTACCTCACCAGTGCGGTCAACGATTCAAGGGACTGATGGGTCAATCGTTTTGAATGGTCCAACCAATACCGTCGAAAGTTTCACGGAAATTGCGCACGATGGGACGGCAACTGATTATGCGCTTAATCAGGCCGCACACCGGATGCATGCCGAATTTGTCGCGTTTGAACGGATCGTTGCCGAGCACGATATGGCAACGGTCAAGCAGCAATTGGCTCATTCAGAAACCGTCATGGCCGTGGTCGACCAGGCGGTGGCGAGTGCGGGATTGAAACTGGGTTAAGCACAGTTATCCATAGGCAATCAACGATTAGGTACTCACGTGCGTCAGTAATTTGGCGTGGTGGGCGCCTTTTTGTGTTGGCACTTGGCAAGTATGAAACCCAAGTTGACTGACAAATGGTAGGACGGCCAGGCCTCGCACGCTTCCAGACTAGGAGCGACTTAACTGCGGATTGCGGACCAACTAGACCCGATGGCGACCGGCAACTCGATAATCCAGCAGGGGACGTCGCATCAGTTGGCATGACCTCTGTTGCTGCGGGGTGCCGCCGTTGCATTGGTTTTAATTATCGCTACCGCCTCCCAATAGCAACTTCACCGCCTTAGCGCTCCTTGGTCGTCAGCGGACCAGCTTGCAGCAGTTGTTGCTTGGCCTGTAAGTTTTGCAAGTTGGCGTGGAAATCTTGCGCGTACATCGTGGCAAAGAGGCTATCGAGGACGTATTCGAAGGCCGCTTGTGAGGCAAAGGTGCCGATCTTGGCAAAATTATATTCGCTTTGCACGGTCAGCAATTGCGTCGTTGCTTGTGCCAACAGCGGCGATTGCGGGTTGCCCGTCAGCACGAGTAATGGAATTTGATGGTCGGCGAAGTACGTGGCAAATTGCTGGTGCACACTGGTTGTGCCGGCATATGAGATGATGAAGGCACAGTCTTCTGTCGTCAAATTAGCGGCGTTCCAAGCCTCATCTGCATACTCGTCGGCAATAATCGCAAAGCGGTTGATTTTAACGAGTTTGTTTTGAAAGCTCCGTGCGCGTAATTGGGAATCACCCTGGGCAAAAATGAAAATTCGGTTCGCTTGCATCAGCAAGTTCGCGGCTTGGGCGAGCTGTGCCGCATCTAGTTGCTGCTGCGCGGTTTGGATGGTGTTGATGGTCAACGTCGCCATCTTGGCGCTGATGGTTTGAACGGAATCGTCATCTGAGAAAGGAAAGTTGGCATCCACGGTAGTCGATTGGTGTTGCTGTGTGGCAATTTCAGCTGTCAACGCCTGCTGAAAATCGCGAAAGCCATGGTAGCCCAGCTTCTGGGTCAGACGGACGATCGTTGAATGCGAGGTGTACGTTTTGGCGGCCAGGTCTTTGATTCGCAACGTGGGCATCTGATTCAAATGAGCTAAGATGTAGGCGCTGATGCGTTTTTCAGTACTTGTGAAGTCGGTCGGGTGTTGTAAGCTGATTAAAATTGACATGTCATGATTTCCTCCAATCATTAATATCATACGAGTAATTCCTAAAAATTGCGATTGTTATCAGAAAATTGAAAATAAACGGCTTGACCTGGTACCGGTTTCATAAATTATGGTAATTATATGAAACATCGTGGTATCATCAAGTTAGAGAGGAAGTTCTGTGATGACGAATATTCATGATATTGCCCGACTGTCAGGCTATTCCGTTTCAACTGTCTCACGGGTGATCAACCACCAAAAGTACGTGGCAGACGATAAGCGGGCGAAAGTCGAAGCGATTATGCAAGAACTCGATTACGTGCCCAACCGGGTCGCACGGGATTTGAGCCGGGGGCAAACCAAAACCATTGGCGTGGTCTTACCGTACGCCAATCATCCGTACTTTGCCCGGATCGTAGACGGCATCGTGGGGGCGGGGTTTGCTGCCGGTTACAAGATTACGCTACTGCCCACTAACTATGACCGGACGATTGAACGACACTACTTGGAAGAACTTCGAAGCAAAGCCTATGATGCGTTAATTTTTACCTCACGTAGTAGTTCGTTAGAAACGCTCGAAAATTATCGCAAATACGGTCAAATCGTGTGTTGTGAAGATCCTGGCGACGACCGTGAACTGGCGGCGGCGTATACTGACCGGATGGCGTCGTACGTGACGGCCTTAAAATGGGCCAAACAGCGCGGTTATGAGACGATGGGCGTCATTTTGAGTCGCAACAACGTCATCAGTGCTAGCACGCGAGTAACCAAACGGGCGTATCAGCAGGTCTATGGGCCGTTGGATGACGCCCACCTGTTTATCGGTGCGGCGACCTATGAAGATGGCTACCGGGCTGGCGAGTACTTTGCGGCGCAGTCACCACAAGTGGCGGCGGTCTTTGCGAATGGCGACGACATTGGGGCGGGCGTTTATCAATACTATATTGACCATCAGTTGCCCCCAATGCCGATCATTGGTCAGGAGAACCTATTGACGAGTCGATTGCTGAAGTTTTCGACGATCGATCATCATTTGGAATCATTAGGCCAGTCTGCATTTCGATTAGCGATGGGCAAGACCCGGACGCATGAATTAATAAAATCAGAGTTTATTGAGCGATAATTTGGAGGCACATTAATATGGTAGCGAGATTAGCCGTTTTTGATATCGATGATACACTATTAGCAAGTAATAAGACCCTTTTGCCGAGTACCGTGGCAAGTATTCAGGCACTCAAGGACCAACAGATCCATGTCGCGATTGCGACTGGTCGTAATTTGGCGATGGCGCGTCCCGTGATTGAAGCGTTGGCGTTACGAGACTATGTGCTCTGTAACGGGTCGGCTGCTTTTGCGGATGGTAAACAAGTTCATCAGCACACCTTGTCCAAAGCTAACTTGGGCAAGCTAATTACGGCTGCTGACCAACAACAAATCGATATTGTGGTCGAGTCATTGGATGGGTTACATATTCACACCCATCCGTCACAACAAACGCGGGATGTTTTGGAGACATTTCGGGCACCGCAACTCGACTACGCCCCGGATTACTATCAAGCCCATGATGTGTATCAGGCGATGATGTTTTATCCGGATGCCCAGAACCGGTTGTTACCACATCCAGATGAGTTTTCGTTTGTTCGCTTCCATGAACGGGGCGTCGATATTATCCCTAAAGCCGGTTCGAAGGCCCAGGGGATTGCCAAACTGGCAGCGGCGTTGAATGTCGACAACGCCAACGTGGCGGCGTTTGGCGATAATGAAAATGACCGTGAAATGCTTCAAAGCGTGGGCATCGGTGTTGCGATGGGCAATGCCAAGCCTGAAATTAAAGCCTTAGCGGACATCACGACCACGGATTGTGACCATGACGGCATCGCCAATGGTTTGAAAAAAATCGGTTGGATTGCCTGAACGTCACAAGCAATAACGGATTGCCTTAAAGCATATAGGGCGTTGTGTTCGGCAGGTTTGATGAGCACAACGCTCACGAGTATCTCACTAAAATAATGACAAAACCGGCGACCTGAATTAGGTCGCCGGTTTTAGACTGCAATGGAAAGTAGAGGTTTACCGTACATTCAAACTAGAATGGTTGCCCCTAAGATTACCGGTCCTGCAGCATTTTTTTGATTGCTGCTACGGAGCGGGCGACTTGTTCCGGGTCTGCGGGGCGCTCGTCAGAATTGAATGGCCCAGTCGAGTCAGTCCGAGTCGAAGGTGCTGAAACGGACTTGGCAGTTGCACTCGGCTTAGTTTGAGTGTTTGTTGTTGCCGACTTGGCTTGACGGGCACTCGTTTTCGCGCCAGTCGAAGCTTGTGCGGGTTTACCGGCGTGCATCTGGTCCATCGTTTGATTTAATAAATGGTCGACGAAGACGTTGCCTTGGTTGGTCGCATGGCCCTTGGTCCACCGGTAGTGAAGGTCAGTGAACTTGGGGAGTAGGCGGTCAACGGCTTGCCATAATTCGGCGTTGACTAGCGGGCCATTACTTCGTTTCCAGCCACGGCGTTTCCAACCAGATAGCCAACCCTTAGTGACCGCATTTAAGACGTACTGTGAATCGAGCACGAATAAAATCGTCGTGTTGGTTTGTTCTAATTTTTCGAGCTGTTCGAGTGCCCGCAAAAAGGCCATGATTTCCATACGATTATTGGTCGCGCCCCATTCACCGGCTGAATCGGTGACGAGTTGATCCGGCAATTCGATCCGATACGCCCACGCGGCCTTGTCATCATGATGCACGTGTTGACCGGCGACGTTACCAGTGTTCCGAGAGCCACCATCGGTATAAACGGTGATGGCGGCGTCCACGGGTGCGGATGCTGGATGTGCTGATGATTTAGAACGGCTAGACTGACGTGTTGATTTGGCGCTAGTTTGACCACTCATAAACGCTTCCGCTTCGGCGGCCGTTGGAAAACTCTTGTACTGTGCTTGTGAGTAACCGTTGACTTGTGCTTGCGTTTCAGCCCAGGTCCGGTAAATGCCAGGCTGACGGCCTTTGCGAACAGCATAATATTTTTGTGCCACGAGGATTCCTACTTTCTGAAAGGTGGCTGCGATTGCGAACGATGCAATCAAGCATTGACACCCAGGATAATGCCCTAAATTATACCATATTTGGCTGGTGAAATTGATGAGTAGACTGCCATGGTAGCGGTTTTGATGGAATGTGAACACAGTGGGTGGCAGGTCAAAACGGCGGTCACACGGTCAATGGTTGGATAACGAACTATCTCGCATTTCCTCTGGACATTGGTTTAGGGAGTGCTCAACGTGACGCTGTGCAATTTTGCAGCATCATCCCATTGCTGGTGATTCGCTAGTTTGACTATCTTCAAGATGCTAACGCGCAAAGTCAATCCTGATGCGTATTGACATGTTATCAAGACTCTGTCAAAATATGGCATGCAAGTGAATCATTTACTTGACTGTCATTGCCAACAATGTTGGTGCGGGGGACAGACTTAAAAAGGAAGTTAGGTGAAGCACAATGTTTGGACGACATCATGTGACTTTGGATGAGGAAGAACTGTTAAGTAATATATACGATTTTGTACTGGACGAATCGATTACTGAACGTGAGCGCAGAATTGGATTGCTGGCTAAGGCTGATTTGGAGGCCAAGCGCTATCCAGTCGCCGTTTTGAATAAAATAGTCGTCAGTTTTCAGATGGAAGCGTTGAACAAGAAGGGGTTGTCACCAGTGGCGTCTAAGTTCTATGACCAGATCGAGCCGCTATTAGTGGCGGTGAAACCCTTTGGTACCAATATCGGATTTGTCGGGATGCACTGTAGTTATTTAGACGACTAACAATTGAATAATGGCTAGGAAAACTAACTGGTGAAAGCTGTGACGGCTTAGTGGGTATATTCGGACTGAATCGTCGCAGCTTTTTTGTGCCTTTGATGGCATGATGATGCAATATCATGACATGGGAATGCAGTGGTTGATTGGGTGGTGCCCGCCGTATGTAAAGCTTTCGGACGTGTGAACATATGAAATATTAATTCCCCGGCGTAAAATAAGTGCAATAAATATTGAATCTTTTCTGATCATTTGTTTGTAAAAATAGTTATGTAACTATATAATTAAGCAAATAAAAACATTGGATTTATGATAAGTGTGACAAATGTAGGCTTGATACAGAAAGGACGACACTAATGCGATTTTATCTGTTTACTCAAGATGAGCAACAAGCCCTGATTGCGGCTAACAATGACTGGTTGGCACGCAAGCGGGCGGTACAAGAATGTGGCCTGAACGCTACAACACCAGCCGTTGAAGTTGAAGAAGCGGAAGTGTTTGATCGCTTCCAACCCATTTTTTTTGATGTGCTGGGTGATAAGAGTGCTTCTGCCGCTCAGATGGCTCGGGCAGTCTTTTCAACGCCTGGTGTGATTTTGACCAATATTCCAAACGTGTGAACGAATGAAAGACGGTGTTGGCAGGGAGCTGATGCCGTTTTATTTCAAAAGGTGAGTGACACGCGCAACGCGACCAACCAGTAGAATCCTGACGACTAACGATCACGACGATTACTGAAAGCCTTTATTTTTAAGCAAAAATCATGACGAACGATGGCTTATTTTTAAAAATTACGACATAATTATCTTGTAGGTGAATTAGTGCTTAGAAAAATAATTATCATTGGACGGTTGAGTATTCTCAGCCGCCAATAAAATCGTAAACGAGGGAGTCAAAGCATGGCAGATCGTCACGAAATCAAAACTGCAGATGTGGATGGGCAGTTGCGAAGCCTATCCTATCTGGCGGATAAATACGAAATCGATCAAATCAGACTAACGACACGTTACAAAAATGGCGAGCGTGGGAAACGACTGGTGCGGCCGGTGCATTATACGAAAGGCCTGCAAATGATTGATATTGATGGGCAAAAGATGAATTTTATCCAGGTTGCTAAGAAGTTCGGTTTAAACCAGCAGACGGTCCTCAGTCGCTATAAGCGGAGCGTTCGCTATCCAGACATTGTGCTACCAGTCGATGAATTTAAACGTAAGATGAAACGTGATGGTCCTCAAGATATTCAAACCGCGATTGATGGCCACGAGATGACGTTAGCCGAGGCTTCCGCTGAATACCAGGTCAAGCCAAGTACGGTGATCAACCGCTATAAACGGGGGATTCGTGGTCCTGAATTGGTGCAAACGGTCAAGCGAGTCACTTCCGGGCCAATCGTTTTGGAAGACGGTCAGACCCTGTCAGAACTGGCCGCAAAGACGGGAATTGATTATATGACGCTCTGGCAACGTTACCAGGCCGGCAAACGGGGCGCTGAGTTAAGTGTTCAACCGAAGCGCAAACGGTTTATGGTTGATTATCAGGGTCGGACGTGGACGCTGTTAGAATTATCGCGCGCGTTTCACGTGCCGGTGGGGACGTTACGAAATCGCGTCAAACAAGGCGAGTCCGGTGATAACTTAGTTCGGCCACCCTATTCACCAAAGAAATAGCTGAACGACTCAAAAGTGCCACTGATTTTGTGGTCTTGAAGGCTGTTTCCAGAGTGAGTTAATAATTTGACGAGTTTTTGTAGGCGCTGATTTTTAACCATTGGTGATCATTAAGACGTTAATATTCAGATAAAAACAGTGTCGTCAAACTGAATTCAGTCTGACGACACTGTTTGTGTTTATTAATAAATTTGTATTGAATTATTCCAGTTTTACAGCAAGCCTAGTGTTGCTTGAACAGCGTCGTTAAGTAGTCCATGAAGGTCTTCAAATAACGGTCCTTATCGACAGTTAAGGCGACGGTCACATTCGTGGGGTCGTTCAAACGGGCAGGGTCGCCAATCGTCCGACCGTAGTCTTCGCCGCTGGCTTGGACGTACATATTCAAGTCAAGTGTCGTGACGAAACTTGGGTCGAGTGAAACGCCGACTGCCAGTGGGTCGTGCAATGCGCAACCGTGTAAATCTGGGCTGGTGATGTCGTAAGCGGCGATGTAGTAGTCAACGATATCCGCGAATTTTTCGCCGGCCGTCGTCTTCAAGTCGCGCCATTGTTGGGTTTCAGTCTTGGTCAATAATGTCCGTAACGTGACGTCGAGGCCGACCATCGTCAACGGCATATTACTAGTGAAGACGGCATTGGCGGCTTCGGCATCTTGGTTGATGTTGGCTTCAGCGTAGTGGCTGACGTTACCAGGAACCGTGAGTGCGCCACCCATCAAGGTCACGTTGCCAATTGTGCTGGCGATGTCTGGGGCTTTTTCGAGTGCTTCGGCCAGGTTGGTCAGTGGACCGGTTGGCACAAGGGTCAAATCAGCGCCATATTGGTGAACAGCGTCAATCAAGAAATCAACGCCAGATTGTTTTTCAACGGCACGTTTTGGTGCGGGTAGTTCGACGTCACCGATCCCGTTCATCCCGTGGATTTGTTGTGAAATCGGCATGACATCAAAGTGCTCGGTCGTACTGGAGTGGGGTTCGCCTAAGAAGACGGGCACATCGGTTGCACCTAGTAATTCCAAGATTTGTAAACTATTAATGGCGGCTTGGTCGACCAGGCAGTTCCCGTATGAACTAATAATCCCAATCAAATCAACGTCGGGCGCACCGACCGCATAAGCAATTGCCATTGCGTCGTCAATCCCAGTGTCCAAGTCTAAAATCATTTTGCGTTTTGCCATGAAAAACATCCTCCCTAGTTAGGTCTGAAGCGCTGTAATGCTATGATTTAATTGTAAACGTTTCAGTGGACGCTGACAACGGCTAGCAGCGAATTAAATGTGGATTAGCCTATAAAATGTTCGGGATTCGTTTGGTAAAACGCTTACTGGCACAAATCCCCTGACTGACTTATACTGAAAGTCAAGGAAGGTGAAGCTAATGACCACTCAAAGTCCATTAGAAACAGTAATTAACGCCCGTCATTCTGTTCGTAAATATGACGGCCAAACTAAAATTGAACCCGAAGAAATGAATCAGATGTTACAGACTGCTTTTCTGGCACCGACGGCCTTGAATCAGCAGCCGATTCGCGCACTGGTCATCACGGATGCGCAACTCCGCGAACAGTTATGTGCAGCCACTGGGAATACCAGTCAATTGACCACATCTAGTGCGGTCGTGTTATTCGTCTTGGATCGCGAAAATCAGCATCAAACGCCCGCGTTTCAACCGGGACAAGGGGACGCACCAGCTCAACATTCAGATACGATTGGGGCCTTAGATACCGGATTGATTGCGATGCAATTCATGCTGGTCGCCAAGGACCATGGCTACGATACCAATCCGATGACTGGTTTTGATGCCGCCGGGTTTACTAAGATTTTAAACTTAGATGCCCAGCGCTATCAGCCACTGTTGCTGGTGTCAATTGGCAAGCCGGGGGTCGCAGGTAAGATGGCAGACCACCAACCATTGTCGACTTTAGTGGATTACCGCTAAACGGGGAGGCGGATGCGACGTGAATTTTGAAAAGCATTATCGCTATACCGGTAAGCAGAAGCTTGGATTGACGAAATTAGCGACGACGGTCGACCCGGAGTTTGAAGACGAAAAGGTGATTAAGAATCAGATTGCCAAAAATATCAAGCAACTGACCGAGCTGCAGGGTAAATTGTATGCGCAAGACCGGTTCGGTGTCCTGATTATTTTTCAAGCGATGGATGCTGCGGGCAAGGATAGTATGATTCGCCACATCATGAGTGGGGTTAATCCGCAGGGCTGTGAAGTCACGTCATTCAAGCAGCCAACGAGTAAAGAAATCGCGCATGACTACTTGTGGCGGATTCACGAGCGGGTACCCAAGCGCGGGATGATTGGAATTTTTAACCGGTCGTATTATGAAGACGTGCTGGTGAGCCGTGTTCATCCTGAGATTATCGTCAACGAACATATTGGTGAAATTGCCCATAAAAAGCAAGTCGACGACGCGTTTTTCGAACGGCGCTTCGGTGATCTACGGTACTTTGAAGACTATCTCCAACATAACGGTTACTTAGTTTTGAAGTTCTTCTTGCATATGTCGAAAGCGGAACAAAAGCAGCGATTTATTCGGCGCATCGAGATCCCAAGTCATAATTGGAAATTCTCCGCCGCCGATATTCAAGAACGGCAGTATTGGGATGACTATCAGCAAGCTTATGATGACGCGATTACGCAGACGGCGACCAAGGAAACCCCGTGGTACGTCATTCCGTCAGATAGCAAGTGGTATTCACGGCTGTGCGTTTCCGAAATCATTAATCAGCGACTGGCTGAATTACCATTAGCCTATCCGTCATTGGATAAGTCCGCTCAGGCACAGTTAAAGACTGCCTTGGAGCAGTTAGACCGCGAAACGGATTAATGCTTGCCATCAACGCCGTACTGAGTTGTACGTTGCCGCTCACGTTAAATCGACTGAGCGCCTATCGCGATGAATAAACAACACAAAAACGGGCCGTTCAAGTCATCTCAGCATTAACTGAGATTGGGCTTGGACGGCTCGTTTTAGAACTCAAACAAATGAGTTAGGAGCGATGATGTGGTTGACGACGAAGCAAAACGTAACTAAGAACGACTAACAGGATGACCATCCCAAGTAAGATCAACCACGAGCTGGAACGTTCATTAGTCTGTGGCAAGTGCCGCGCCGTGGTGGAACCAGCGAATGCCGCTGCGGCAGTGGCTGGTAAAGCGCCAGCCGATTGTGTCGTTGTCAGTGGCACGTTCGTGGACGATGCTAGTGGTGAACGGTAAAACGGTGCGCTAGCAAGGGCACTTGGTCCAGCAGCTGAATTACTCCCAGCGCCGCCATTGTCGACGGTTGGCTGACCAGAGACGGATGGTGTATTGGCTGCACCAGTACTTGGTTGACTTGGCTTAGAAACGTTTGGTGCCGTCACGCTCGGCTTTGATGGGGTTTCCCCGTTCGGTCGTTCTGGCGTGGTGACGCTAGGCTTTTCTGGCTGAGTGACACCTGGTTTTTCTGGTTCAGTCACGCCAGGTTTCTCCGGCGTAGAAGTACCAGGCTTTTCAGGTTCCGTGACACCAGGTTCTTCCGGAGTGGAGGTACCTGGTTTCTCTGGTTCAGTCACGCCAGGTTTCTCCGGAGTGGAGGTACCTGGTTTCTCTGGTTCGGTCACGCCAGGTTCTTCCGGCGTAGAGGTACCAGGCTTTTCAGGTTCAGTGACGCCAGGTTCTTCCGGCGTGGAAGTCCCAGGTTTTTCTGGTTCGGTGACACCAGGTTCTTCCGGCGTGGAAGTCCCAGGCTTTTCTGGTTCAGTCACGCCAGGTTCTTCCGGCGTGGAAGTGCCAGGCTTTTCAGGTTCAGTCACGCCAGGTTCTTCCGGCGTAGAAGTGCCAGGCTTTTCAGGTTCCGTGACACCAGGTTCTTCAGGAGTAGAGGTCCCAGGTTTTTCTGGTTCAGTGACGCCCGGTTCTTCAGGAGTAGAGGTCCCTGGTTTTTCCGGTTCCGTGACACCAGGTTCTTCCGGCGTGGAGGTCCCTGGTTTTTCCGGTTCAGTCACACCAGGTTCTTCCGGTGATTCATTCTCGTCTGGATTATTAGGCTCGGTCACCCCAGGATTCTCGGGCACATCGACCTTAGGCTTATCGATACTCGAATCAGCTGAACCACGGTTCCCATTTTTATCCGTGTATTCAATATCGTTCGTAAAGACAGCGGTTTCAGATTTCGGGTCGATTTGCGTCTTATAAGTCAGCGTCAGCTCAGTCACATAGTTACCACTGGCGTTAAACGTGACCTGATTACCGTTTGTCGTTGCGGTGACTGGAATTGCATTACCAGTTGCATCGTGTAGCACAGCGCTACCCGCGACAAACGTTTGGTCAGGTCCTAAGGTGTCAACGAAGCTGGGATTGGCCAGTTCGTTCTCGTTTGGTAAGACGTGGACGGTCCAAATGATATGGTATGGATCGGCTGGGTCTTCCCAGGCTGCCGTTTTATCTAACAAAATTGGCGATAAGTTTCCGGGATGTTCTGGGACAGTCCCTTTAACATCGAGTTGAACGTATCCGTAGCGGTTGACCGTAGCGTATTGGTAAATCTTATTGAAAGTCACGACCCCGGTATGGGAGCCAGCTGCGATGAAGAAATTACCACTAGAGCCCGCAATGGTCCCGGTCATTGGAAACGAGTCATCGGCTGGAATCGTGACGTTAGCTGGAACTTGGAACGTCATGGTATCGCCGGCCGTAATCTTAACATTGTCCGGAATGCGCCATTTATAATTGACGGTATAATCTGCGTCTGCCGGCAATTGTGCATCATGTGAGATGATATTGCCTTTGCTATCTTTGATAACTGCACTATTCACATCATTCCCAGTCGCTTCAATCACTTCTCGCGCTTGACTGACCAATGGGGGACTAAACATCAATAAGAAGAGTCCCGTTAGAGCTAATAACAACCATTGCCACCTTTTGCGCATGGTAAACACCCCCTGCTATTAAATTACCCATAGTTTACCACTGTTGTACAATTTAATAGTACGCTTAGGTGTTGTTCGTCGAGTTTACTAACCATCATGAATAAACCGGCTTGATTGCCCGTGGATAGCGGTAAATCAAGCCGGTCTAGACTAGGACTGTTTGGTAGGTTCTCAATTGATGACGCCATATAGGAACTGGATGAGGCGCAAGTCAACTTGCGGGTTGATATGCAACATCGAGTGTTCGGCGGTTAGCGGACTGCCGTGGATGATGGTCGTTTGTGGGTGCCAACCGGCTGTGCGGAGTTGCTGACTGAATTTTAAAACATCATCCAGTTTGACGCCGCCATCGCCAGTTGTCTGCCAGATTTGACCGCCGATGTTCAGGACTGGAAAACGGGTCGGCAGTTGTTGTATTGTTTTGCGAGTCACTCCCGGATAAGTCGAGCCAATCGTGACAAACTTGTTGATCTTGGCGGGGTGGTCAATGTTTGCTGTCAGGTAGTCAAAAATAATGTTGCCGCCAAACGAGTGGCCGACCGCATTGTAGCGGGTGACGTGATAACGGTTAGCCAAAATTGCAATGACGGTCGTAAACTGGCGGGCTTGTCGTTTCGCATGGTGGTTATCCGCGAAAATCACTTGAATCGTAGGATTAGCTTTCAGTGGGGCAAACTGCTGCACGCTAACGTGTCCAGATTGACTGACATGGACGATCAGGCCTTTAGTCATCAGGTGTGCCGCGGTCAAACGGTGGACAAAGCCCGCCGTCGAGAAGGCCCGGGCGTAGTCGCCGCCCACGAAAATCGTTGGAATCGACGTTTGATTGACCTGGACTTTTTTTAGTGGCATGAGTCGGTGTTGCCAATAAGTTCCTAAGCAGACGATCAGAGTCGCGCTGATGACCGCCATAATTTTAATGATTTTGTTGTGCCGCATGTTTCCCACCTTGCTTTCAGCTTCTATTATAGTCTGTCTGCTTTGACTATGCGGATAAAGTTGAATCAGTGCGTGAATGAAGATGACGCAACTTGTACCGGCATCTGTTAGCAAGCTTCTACGCACCAGTAGCGTTGGGCGGGGGAGTATAATAAAACTTTGTGCAACACCGCAACCTAAGCCGATATGGAGATGGATTGGGGGCATGCACCGCGCCAAAACGTTTTTCGCGTCATACTAGCAATCTGAGCCTAATTTAAGACAAATCGACAAATTTGGTTTTGCAAACCCTCCCAGAATCCACTAGAATTAGAAGCAACAAATCTACATACAAGAGAGCTGGGAAACGATGAGTTCAGATTACGATTTAACAATTATTGGTGGCGGACCCGTGGGGATGTTTGCGGCTTTTTATGCCGGTATGCGGAACGCCCGCGTCCAATTATTAGAAAGTCTGCCCGAATTAGGTGGACAGGTTCAGGCACTCTATCCTGAAAAAATGATTCATGATGTTGCCGGCTATCCGGCAATTAAGGGGCGTGAGTTGGTCGCCCAATTGGCCAAACAACTGGACCAATTTCCAATTGATGTCCGGTTGGCTTGCCCGGTAACGGATGTGACGGGGGCCATGGGAGACTTTACGGTGACGACCGCAAATGGTGAACAGTCACATACCAAAGCAATTATTGTCGCCACTGGGAGTGGGGCGTTCGAACCCCGTCGATTGGCGGTTGATAACGCGGCGACGTTTGAAAACAAGCAATTATTCTACCACATTCCAAGTGTCGACCAGTTCAAGGACCAGACTGTTTTAGTTGCCGGGGGTGGCGATTCGGCCATTGATATGGCATTGATGTTGGAACCAGTTGCCAAGCAAGTCTACATTATGCATCGCCGCGACCGTTTTCGCGGAATGGAACATAACGTCGACCTATTGAAGGCCTCGTCCGTTCAAATCAAGACGCCATTTCTCATCAAACAACTGGCGGAACTCAACAACGGGCAATTACAATTGACGATGAAGGAAGTTCGCGGTACGGCTGAAGAGACGTTAGCAGTTGATGATTTGATCGTCAACTATGGCTTTATTGCGGATAACAAGGTGATTCGCAACTGGCACGTCACGCCAACGATGGCTCACCGGCTGATTACGGTCGACACTGAAATGAAGACGGATATTCCGGGCATTGCGGCGATTGGTGATACAGTCACTTATCCGGGCAAACTTGGCTTGATTGCAAGTGGCTTCGGTGAAGCACCGAACGCAGTCAATCAACTGATGATGACGTTATACCCGGAACGGCGCAGCCCACTGCACAGTACGACGTTGTTTGAAAAAATGTAATTAATCAACGCTTGAGAAGTGAAATAGCGGCAATCGATAATCAATTTAATGATTACCGATTGCCGCTATTTATATGCTTTAATGAAGATGCAATTGGACAAAAGTGTTCAGACAGCTTTTGACAGAAAGTAGGCGTCTACGCTCATTTGGCATGAATGATGATTAAATTATGCCAATTGTTTGGCTTACTGTTTGTCTGCCGGTGATCGTCTTAGCCCGACTTTCGGAGCAGGCTGACAATTGCTGGAGCGCAGCCAACGTCGATTTGAACTCACGCAGAAGCCCACTGCGCAATTTCAAATACGAGTCTTATTCAAAGCCGGAAGAAGTCCACTTCCGACTAAGAATAAATTGGCTACTGAGCATTGTCCGGCAGTCCGGACAGTCGGAAACCCGCTCGAATGGCAGATAAACGGCCACCTATCTGGGTACAATTGATCACTGGATGTTTGGTGACTGGTCCTTCAAATAAAGATAATATTGCACCGAGAATCATCAACCATTCGACATTCAAATCCTTGCGAACGCAACAGGCTAGTAAGAATTCTGAAATCGTTCAGTTCTACTAAAGAATTGCGGAATTAAACATGAGTGAGATGGCTGATAAATTATCGGAGATCAGTCTTACAGTCAACTTTCAGAATAACCGTTTGTTGAGAATCAACGACCAGCTCATCAAAAGTTGAGTCCGCACATGTCTGCCTTTCGAATACGGTCCAGGCTGGAAGGCGTTTCTGACAATGCTAAGTGGTGAAATTTCACTTATCAAGCGTTTTGTGCTTGGTTAGTGAAAGACCAGTATTTAAGACGTGGTTTTTCGGCTTAAATCTGTGTCCACCACGTTCCAGCGTTGTCAGAAATGCCTGTAAGCCGGTATAGGACAATCCTCCCACTGCAAGTTTAAGCTAACTCGCACTATTTCCAGCGGGTCTCAGCTGGCTGCTTTTGAACTTAAGAACAATCACGATTATGTGCCAAGTCAATGTCTAACCGTTAATCGAACTTATTCATTACTAGTCAAGCTCAACTCATTCATGAAGGTCAAGAGTAGTTTCGCGTAGCTCGGATGGTCGGTGTTGCTCTTGGCTTCCTGTTGCATTTCTTTCAGGTTGTCGGTGATGATCCCCGTTACGCCCATGAACATCATCCGGTCCATTTGGTCAGTGTCGTCGATGTCCCAGGCGTAGACTGTCTTGTGGTTGCGGTCGGCCTTATCGACGAACTGGTCGTTGAGCGTGGTGACTTCCATGGTGTATCCGTTGGCGTCCGTATGCGGGAAGGTCAAGTTATACGGCAAAATGTAACTGACGAACTGTTGTGAGTCGAGTCGCTTCAAGTCGCGCATAACTTTGTAGCTCAGCGTGTGCACTTGGTCGTGATGTGCCAGCAATGTTGCCCCATATCGTTTGATGAACCGTTTGGTATCAGCTGAGGTGTAGGCGGAACTGGTTTTAATCTCAACTAATAACTTCTGGTGGTGTTGCCGGGCAGCCTTCAAGTAAGCATCGAAACTTGGAATTTTAGCTTGATGCCCATTTTCACGCACCGTGATTTTTTCGAGCTGCTTTAGCGTCAATTGGCTCGGTTTCTTGTTAATACCAGCCAGTGCTTTCAGGGTCGGATCATGCATGACGACAAACTGGTGATCCTTGGTGACTTGAATATCCATCTCAACGTAATCAGGATGTTCCTTACTAGTCTTGATGAGCGCCGGAATCGTGTTCTGCACGCCATTGCCATCATCGACCCCACGGTGAGAAATGATGATGGGTTTGGTGATGACTAATCCGTTTAAATAAACGAGGTTGACCGCGACTAATAGACTAGTCGCCAGTAGAATTCCAATCGCCACGCTGGCTCGGGTCCACCGTTTTAGGCGCGGTGCTTCGTTAAAGTGTTGCGGTGCTTCGTTAAAGTGTTGCGGTGCTTGGCGAAGTAGGGTGAAATCTTGGCGATAACAAACGATGATCAGCATCATGAAAACGGCGGTCGTGTAGCAAATAATGACTTCTGTGATGGCTTCCATAATGAACAAGTTGACCGTCGCAGCGGCCATCGCAATCCCAGTCTTATCAAATCCTAATTGCGCGAGGTAAATCAGCATATAAATTAGGGTGACCGTGACTAGAATCATAAACAGGGTTACTAGCATCGTCCAGAGGTACCGCAGTGTTCGGTGCTTGGTTTGTTGCCAACTGCGTGTAACTGCAGTCTTCCATGGTAATCTGTCGATGATCATGAGTGGTAATAGGCTGATCAAACGGATTCCGAGATACCCAGCAATCAAGTAGAACCCTGCCAGTCCCAGTGCCATCCAAGGATTCTCGAGCAAGTAACTGACGATAAAGGCTGGAATACGTGCCTTGTTCAGTAGGGGCGTCGTAAAAATAAAGCTCCCAAATGGCAGAATAACGATGAAGTAGCCGATAAAGAAGAGAAAGGTGCTCGGTGAAGTCAGCGCCAAACTGGTGACCGTTGTCCGTAAGACCTGCCGAATCGTTTGCGGGCGGCCACGGAAGATGTTAATGATCCCTAGTAATAAAAAGGCAAATTGCCAGTAGATCAAAATAATGACGGCTAATAAAATGGCCAACATGCCGAGTGCTGCAATCGGTGTGTGAATAATGATGCTTAAGACATTGGTGTAGGAGACATAACTGACTCCTTGCCATTTCAGCAGCATTTCCAGAAGCCAATTAAAGAAGGGCACTGCTAAGTAACTAATGACCAGATTGGTACTGAAAATCAGTGCCACGTAACTTCCCAAATTTTTATAAAAACGGCGGGTACTATCCCACCAGAAACGCCAAGCGCCCATGCGCATTGCCCCCTTCACGTGATGGCGAGCATCACGCTTCTCAAAATAAGTTGACCATTGCCAGGTCGTCCCGGCTAGTCAGTGGATATAATTTATTTTATTCTATCATGAAACCGGTCACGACAGGCAATCGGCTTGCGGTGGGAACAAAAAATCCTGGTTAAGGTTCTCAGTTGAGAGCTCCTTAACCAGGATATCGTTGTTACAAATCACTTATTTAGAACTGCTAGAACTCGTCGTACTGTCCGTATCGTCCGGATTGGTAATCTTGATCCGAGTTGAATCAGTCTTCTTATGCGACGCTTCTGGGGCATCCGTCTTGTACAGATCGACCGTTGACTTGTTGCCGTTCTTCGAGTACAAACTCGTTGATTTGCCAGCCAACTTGTTTTGAATGTCGATTTCTTTTTCAAGCCCGTCAGCGTAGTTGTACTTCGACGCATCGACTTTCTTAAAGTTCTTCGGTGTGTAGAAGCGCAATAAGTTCTTGTTATTGAGTGAATCGGAAAGACTCAGTTCTTTGTCGACTTTCTTCTGATCCTTGTCAACTTTCTTCTCAACACTTTCATCATCTTCGACTTGTTTACCAGTGGCGTTGTCGTAAATTTTGCCACTGAGAACGGTGTACTTCGGTGTCACGAAGTCGCGATTCCGGAAGACGACCGTACTGTCATGCTGCTTGGAGAAGAGGTCGGTCCCAAACTGAATGTAGCGTTTGCTAGAAATCCCGAGCAAGTGCAGAATCGTTGGCAGAACATCGATTTCACCACCATAAGTCGATTCGACCTTACCACTCTTGATGCCTGGAATGTTGATCATGAACGGTACCCGTTGGAGTTGGGCACTGTCAAAGGACGTCCAGTCATCCGCCGATTTACCAAGAATTGGCGCCAACGTTGAATTTTCACTGTTAGATAGGCCGTAGTGGTCACCATACAAAACAATCATGGAATTCTTGAGTAAACCAGCCTTTTTGAGGTAGGTGTAGAATTCCTTCACTGATTGGTCCAGATAATGCGCCGTCTGGAAATAACCATTGATGGCCGAGTCACTCGTATCCGTCGTCTTGAAGGTCGTATCTTCACTATCTAGTGAGAACGGGAAGTGGTTCGTGACGGTGATATATTTGACATAGAACGGTTGCTGGAGTCGTTCAAGGTATTTGACGGAATCCTTAAATAGCAACTTATCTTTCAGCCCATAACCAGTTGATTTATCACCGGTCGTATCGAAATAACTGGCATCAAAGAAGTACTGATAGCCCATGTTCTTGTAGGTGTTATTTCGATTCCAGAAGCTAGCGACGTTTCCGTGGAAAACCGCGGAAGAGTAGTTGGCCCGTTGATTTAAAATCGCGGGCGCTGCCTGAAACGTGTTGTCGGACCCCAATTGTGAGAACAGGGAACCCGTTGAAAGGCCGTAAGTACTCGTTTCGAGCATGTTTTCGGCATCGGAAGTCTTCCCTTGACCGACTTCATGGAAGAAGTTCTTAAAGCTGTAAGTTGATTGACTGTGATACAGCTTATTGAGGAATGGCGTGACTTCCTTACCATTGATTTTTTGACCAATTAAAAATTGTTGGAAACTTTCCAGATGAATCACGATCACATTACGACCCTTAGCGATCCCGTACATTTTGGCATTTGGGGCGGCGTAATGCGATTCCGTATAATCCTTAACGGTGTCCAGCTCGGATTTCTTCGCGCTGGCCCGTTGATGGTTCGTTTGTTCATCCTTGATGCCGTCGTAGACCGTGAAAGCGTCGAGTCCCAGGTATTTGACGATGTAGGTGCGGTCAAAAGTTCTGGTCAATAACTGGGGACGGTTGGATTCAGCGAGTGTTAAGTTGAGCCCAAAGCCCGCGATCGCGGCAGACGTATAGGCAAACGCGGTGTGCTTCTTAATCGGACGCTGATCTTGTTTAATGCGATGAAGAATCACCAAACCTAAGATGATGACAATGTCTGCCCAGTAAAGCACGTCGCCCCAGTTAGCTAAGGCTAATGAGGAGCCGGTCAGCCCTTGACTGACCTTGGAGACGCCGGTGATCGTGCTCACAGTCATGAAATCTGTGAACTCACGGTGATAGATGACATTGGCATATAGTAAAATGGTGTCCAATGCATCAATGAATAGCAAAATATAGTAATATACACCGGTTTTACGAATGTAGAACGCCAGACTAAACAAGAAGACCGTCGTTGCAATTGGATTGACAAGCATTAAGAACGCTTGCAAGGGATCCGCAACGCCGAGCGCAAATTCAGTTAAGTACGCATAAATCGTTTTGGCCCAGAATAGAAAGACTAGTAGCCAAAAGAATCCAATTCGCGTATTAACGTATTGGCGAAATTTGGTAAACATCGATAAAGACCTCATTTTTAACAAATTTGGATATGACGCGATAAACAGTCATCAAATCATTTTAACATAACATCTAGTTCCGTAATCGCTAACAATTTTAAGAATGCGTTAATTTCAGCCGGCTTGTACAATCTAGGGTGCACATTAAACAAGCTAAGAATACGAGTTTTCAAACGAAACTAGTGTTGTGCTCGAACCGACATTTGACGACGATACCATAAACGCGTATTCTCAAAAGTATTTGAGAAGGAAAGTGGCGATAAGATGAAAATCAAGACGAGTAATCAGATTGACTCAGACGTTTATGCGGATGCCATCGCAATTCGACGGGCGGTCTTCGTTCAAGAACAACACATTGATGAGGCCTTGGAAATTGATACGGTTACGCCAGCAACTTGGCACTATGTTGGTTATGATGACACGGGCAAGCCAGTGGCCACCGCACGGGTGACGCCCAACGATCCTACGACGGGCCATATTCAGCGTGTCGCCACGTTAAAGGCCGCACGCGGCCACGGGTATGCACGCCAGCTCTTAAACCAAATTGCGGTCGATGAGGCTGCGAAGGGCTACCAACAGCTGGTGTTAGGGGCACAAGTCACGGCCCAGAGTTTTTATGCTGAGTTGGGCTATCAACCAACGGGCGCGCCATTTATGGAAGCCGGCTTGCGTCATCAAAATATGGTGAAAGTATTGACGCCTGCCAATTAACTGACAAGTCAACTGCATCCTGAATTCAAGACATCTCAAGCACTGCGACCCGGTTACGACTGACCGGCGACGTGGTGTTTTTTTGCGTTTTTAAGCTAATTACGCATTGTGCTAGGTAATATGTCATGAATCATGATTAAAACGTGCCGGCTCTTGAGTTCAAAAGCAGCCAGCTGAGGCCCGCTGGAAACAAAACGAATTAGTGTAAACCTGATTTGATAGCTGCGTCCTACACCGGCCTCCAGGAATTTCTGACAACGCTGGAACGCGATGGACACAGATTTAAGCCGACAGCCCACGTCTTAAATACTGGTCTTCCACTAACCAAGCACACAACGCTTGCTAAGTGGAATTTCATCGCTGAGCATTGTCAGAAACACCTTCCAGCCGGGGATGGTATTTGAAAGGAGAACATGTGCGGACTCAACTTTTTGTTGAATTAGTCGTTGGTTCATAGTAAACAGTCATTTTGGTTATGAACTGTAAGATTAGTTTCAGGTAAAAGCAATCATACTCACGTTTTAATCATCTTTAATGCTAAATAAGAACTGGCACAACGTATAGCTGATTATATTTTGAGTGCGGCAAGTAAGCTTCTGGTTTTTGTGTAGCGATGACGCGTTTAATTAAGTTAGAAAAGCGGATTCAGTTTGTTCAGTTAGTTGGCAAATGAAAGTTATTAGTCGCCTCTACCTAGTGAGTTGCAGTATTGTACATATGGAACCGATTAGCGCAAAAGACTGACCGGCGTTCGGCCGCTATCATCCGATGGTTAGGCTGGAAAAGTTAGGTTGTTTGGCTTTTTTTGAATGGGGGAGGAGCATATGCGAAAAAAGCGAATAGGTTTTTTGTTAAGTGTGTTGATGGCAATTTTGACGTTATTTGTGTTGGGGTCTACGGCGCATGCCAAGGAAATAAGTGTCAGCGGTCTCGATGCCAATAGTGCTCAAGTATATGATAAGAACGGTCAGTTGATGCCACCGTCCAGTTTGTTGAATACGACCACGTCATATCAAGTGACCTATAATTGGCAGATTCCAGATTCTGAAGTTTTGAACGCCGGTGATACCGTTACGGTAGGTATTCCAGCTAACGTCAAGGTTCAAAACAACGTCAGTTTTCCAGTGGTGGATGCCGATGGGGCAACTATTGGAACGTTCACGTATAAGGCTGGAGATCCCACGGGGACCATCACGTTCAATGATCGAATCAGTGGGTTGCAGAATCGGCACGGGACGTTAACGATTAACGCAAATGGTAATTCAACGATTTCGGGAGATGAACGGAGCATTGCTAAGAGTGGATCGATATTTACGTCGGATGAAGCAGGTTCACCGACCACGCTGTTCTGGCATATCACCGTTCAACCTGGGAATAACCCGACTATTGTCATCACGGATACGTTAGGACCGAACCAAACCTTTTTACCAGATACCGTTCAAGCGTATTTGGTCAATGTCGTGAACGGGATGGAAGTACCTGGTCGGACAGTGACGCCAACGGTTGCGGTTGATGGCAATATCATCACATTTTCATTTACGAATGTAACCAGTAAGCTCGTCCTGAATTATCGGACGAAACCAGAAAATGTTGATCCCGCTGCTGGCAATGTTTGGTATAATACCGCTTCCTTGAATGGTTTGGATGTGGCGGCAGATGCCGATATTGTGTTTGGTGGCAACGGAAGCGCTCAGCAGGATTATAGTGTCCGGTTAACCAAGCATGATGCCGATACACAGGCCGTGCTAGCTGGTGCCACTTATGACCTCCAAGATAGCACTGGCAAAGTGTTGCAATCCGGCTTAACAACGGATGCCAATGGTCAGCTGATTGTCGAAAAATTGGCAGCAGGAAACTATCAATTCGTTGAAACTAAGGCCCCAGAAGGCTATGAGCTGAACACCAAGCCATTGACCTTTACCTTGGGAACACCGAAAACGCTGCTTTCGATTGAAGTGAGTCAAGATGATCAGAAGACGCCGGTCGTACCAGCGACTGGTGATGTCACGCTGGCGAAGACTGATGCGACGACTAAGAAAGTTTTAGCAGGCGCAGTCTACGAACTACGGGATGCTAATGGTAAAGTGTTGCAATCCAACTTGAAGACCGACGCGGCTGGTCAATTGACTGTGACCGGTTTAACAGCTGGCGACTACCAGTTTGTTGAAACTGCTGCACCAACGGGCTATGAATTGAATGCAACGCCATTGCCGTTTACGATCAAAGCCGGTCAAACCGCGGCGGTGACCGTTTCCGCGACTGATGAACCAGTCACGAATCCAAGTCAGCCGGGTGAACCAGGCCAACCCGAAGAACCCGGCAAGCCAAGTGAACCAGGGACGACTGAACCAGGCCAACCCGAAGAACCCGGCAAACCAAGTGAACCAGGAACGACTGAACCTGGACAGCCCGAAGAACCAGGCAAGCCAAGTGAACCGGGGGCGACTGAACCAGGACAGCCCGAAGAACCAGGCAAGCCAAGTGAACCGGGGACGACTGAACCAGGACAGCCCGAAGAACCGGGCAAACCAAGCGAACCAGGAACGACTGAACCAGGACAGCCCGAAGAACCGGGCAAACCAAGCGAACCAGGGACGACTGAACCCGGACAACCAGAAGAACCAGGCAAACCAAGTGAACCAGGAACGACTGAACCCGGGCAACCAGAAGAACCAGGAAAACCAAGTGAACCTGGAACAACTGAACCCGGACAGCCCGAAGAACCCGGCAAACCAAGCAAACCCGGAACAACTGAACCGGGCCAACCTGGACAACCAAGTAAACCCGGGACGACCGAACCAGGTCAACCAAGTCAGCCTGGTACCACTGGCCCAAGCACACCGAGTCAACCAAGCGTGCCTGGAACCGCCACACCAAGTACACCAAGTACACCAAGTCAACCAAGTGGAACGTTACCAACCAATCCTAGCCAGCCTGGTGTACCAGCACCAAGTTTGCCGGTAGCTGGTAACCCATCTGCCAGTCAAGGCGTGACTACCTCAAATGGTTCAGGGACGTTAGCCTCAGGAACCGGTTTGAACGGTACGACTGCAGGAACGGGGACCACTGGTGCTGGCGCAGGCCACGGAGCGGGACTCCCGCAAACGTCTGGAACGCCAACGTCATTATTGATGATGCTCGCTGGCTTGCTCGGCTTGTTGATGGCCGGAACTGGTGTCGTTTATCTGCGGCGTCGGCACGGCTAAATTGCGTCAGTCATCATGATGGATGAGAGATCCAATTGAGTTGTTTTACACGGAACTCCAGCAAGTGCGCTGGGGTTCTTTTTTGAACGCCTAAGATATGGCGTTAGAAATTGCTGGACGACATTCGTTTAGATGTTGACGCAACGAATCCGTTGGGGTGCCAAAATCATTCGGAGCGTGTATGGTCTGAAATATCATTAGAAATCGGCACAATTATGGGGGCGTTGCGCATGCGGGGAGAACGGACGCGATGGTGGCTAAAAATCCTAGTCATTATTGGTATTATGATACTAATTGGTGGTGTGAGTCAGTGGAAGATGGCGCACGCCCGGCAACAACCGACCATTCAGTCGCGGGCAACTGTGCTTATCGCAACGGTCTCACAACAAATTAGTACTGTAACGCCAACTGAGCTGATGAACAGGCGAACTGGCGATCCAGTGTTTTCAGCACGAATCGGCCACTTCCAGCAAGACCATCCGAAGTCGATTACCTCGCAACCATATCGAATCAAACGGCGCGCCTACAATGTCACGTTAATTGGCGGGGTCATGGTCGGCAGTGTCGTATTGTGGTTGGGGTATCATTGGTGGCGCCGGCGATAATGTGGTTATCAAATTGAGAATCACGTGACCGCAAACAGGCCGTTCTAAGCACTGACACACAGTCAGCTTAGAACGGCCTGTTATTAGCTTGATTTGGAATGGAAAATTTAGTCAATCATACTTGGCAATCGTGCCATCATATCACGCTGAGCGACGTTTCAGTAGTTGCGATCACCGTGGAAAACTGACGGTCCAACGAATTAGGCCCGGCAGTGTCGCCGGCACAATTAGATTACTGAGGCCAATCCCAATCAGGCTCATCAGTGCGAGCCCTTTTAGATTCGGTGCAGCGGTCAACCAGAGTGGCAACAGGTAGCCGCATTCCAGCAGCGTAACCGACCAGACAAGTTGTCCACAAGCATAGAAGTGGGCCTGTAACCGCTGGGCATCAAAGTGGTGGAACCAATTTTGACGGTCGACCGCCATCAAGGTGACTGTCAGCCAATGCAGCGCTAGAATCACCAGGCTACTGAGAAAAACAGCGCTGCTTAACAATCCGGCATGTTGCCACTGGGTCATGATTAGCTGGGTCCAGCCCCAACTACTGATAGCCAATGCAGCTAAACCACCGGTCACCAGGGCGCTCAGTAGGAACGAGCGTAAGCCCAACCAGAGGGCGATGACTAGAATTCCCGTGACGCCGACAGTCCATTTTAGCGCGTGTTGGCTGACCAACTGATGGCGGGCCTGTTGTTGCGCGGTAATGCCCGTTGTTGTGATTTTTGAAGCTTTAAGCGGCGTCGCCAACAAACTAGCGTGAGTCACCGCTTCTAGCTGGCGCAACGTCTGACGACTGGCTTGGTCACCTGGCGCCGTTTTGAGGAGCACGGTCAGTTGGGTCATGTTAGAATCGCTGCTAACGTTAGTAAACAAGCTGTTCTGGTAAGCTTGGTTGGTGGCGGCGTTGGTGGGTAGGTAGAAACTGTGGCCCACTTCGCTGTCAGCCAAGCTTTCCAAATAGCTGTGGGTGGCTGTCAATGAGCCAATAACGTTTTAAACGGTGCGGTCGTTTGCTTGAGCGACTGTGTCACGCGATGAACGTGTTGATCAACGTGGCCAGCTTCGGTCGCAACGGCGGTTTGGGCACTGACGACGTGATCAAGAGCGGTCGTGGTGCGGCTGCTCAGGCGGTCGAGCTTGCTCAAGGCGCGGTGTAGCTGTTCAGAGTCAGCCTGCTTGGTCGGTTGTTCGTCGTCAGTCGACGGCGTTAACAGTTTGTTGACTGTTTTAAGTTGGTCATTTAATTGGTCGTTCAAATCGGCTAAATCATTGATGCGGTCCGAGAGTTGATCGACGGACTTAGTGTGCTTGCTTGTTGCCGCTTGTTTCAGCGTTTTTTGATCACTGGCCAGTGTTCGCTGCAGTTGCGCCACGCTGGTTTGTTTGCCCGCCAAATCAATGTTGATGGCGGACAATTGATTGTTGACGTAAAAACTAGCGATCGGTTGGCCAGTTGGTCGGGTGACTGAGATGACACGATTAACGTTTGGCACCGCGGTCAATTGACGCGTCAACTGGTCGATCGTTTGGAGCGCGCGTTGGTTGGTCAAGTTCTGAGTGCCTTGTAGCGTAATCGTGATTGGCCCCGTCGCACCGGTACCAAAGTGCGCTTGAACCAGTTGTTGGCCGAGCTCTGCATTGGTTAATTGGGCCTGCTGCCAGGGGCGTAAATTATCGTCCGCAAATTGTTGATTGGCACTGAGAATGCCGGGGACGATCAACAACGCACTGGCGACAAGTCCTAAGGCTGGCTGCCAGTGACTAAACCGACTTAACTGGCCCCATAGGTTGTGCGACCGCGGTTGCCAAGCGTTGGTTCCAGGCCAGAAGAGGCTATCGCCTAGCCAACCGACAAAGGCGTCATTCAGCGTAGGAACGGCGAGTAGCGTGATCATCAGGGCGACCGCAATCGTCCAGGCACTAGCCAGCGTGATGAAAGCCGTCCAGTGTGCGATCAGCGTGATCAGCATCAACGGAATAATCGTCAGTCCCCATTGCCGATAGTGGGTCGTTAAAATCTTAAGCCCAACCGCTTCGGGCGTTTCATCTGCGGCCGACCGCCAGTATGCGCGCATGAAGGACCAAGTCAGAATTGGCGTTAACACTAAGCTAACTAGCCCAGCTAAGCCCAAGGCACTCGCCGTGAGTAGCCAGTGCCATACCAAATGACTGTTGGTAATGAAACTGACCGTGGTAATTAAGGTCACGGCTTGACAGCCCAGGTTCAATAACGGCACTAATAGTGATTTGAAAATCAGGCCGAGTATCATCAGCGTGATGACCGTCCCAATCAGGTAAACGACCAGCAAGGCGCGTCCTTGTCGTAACACGTGTTGCTGATAGACGAGGTCAGAACTGGTGACACTAGTCGTCAACCCGTCGGCAGCAATCGCGTTGTTTAGTTGGTTGGCAATAATCGGCAGGTCAGCCCGAGAGGTTTGCACCGCCGCTAATGCGAGTTCGGTCGAGCCATCGTTAGACCGTAATAATTGGCGGTCGTTGGTCATGCCAGTCGCGGTGCGGAGCTGCACTAGCCCGTACGTATCCGCTTTGCGATTCAGCTTCGCTAACACTTTGGTGATTTGACGGTGTTGTGCTTTCGTCAACTTACCATTGGGACTGCTGAAGACTAATGTTAGTGAACGGGTGTCCGCTAATCCGTGGCCCCATTGCTGTTGGTATTTGGCAGTGGTACGTTGATTTTGTGGCATGGTTGTTTGTTCATTCACAAATGTGGTGATGTTTGGCAATATCACAATACTTGCCAACACCACGATCCCCCAGAAAAATAAAAATAGCCATTTTGGTTTCAATAATTTTCGCATTCGTCTTGACGCCCCCACATCAATTACTTTTTGTTACGCTAATCTTACCATATCAGTCCTGAGATTAGCGGTTTTGTCGCCAGTTTGAAAAGTTAATTACAGTAATTAATTCAGAGTTATGATATCCTAAAACGCTGTGGGGGTGACGTTATCAAAACAGACCGTTTTCAGGCATTCAGTGATGGCATATTTGCGATTCTGATTACCATTTTAGTGCTGGAATTTCATATTCCGAATTATCAGCCCGGTCACTTGTTGCCAGCAATACTGGCACAGTGGTTAATGTTGTCGTACGTCTTTTCATACTTTTACGTCGGAACTTTGTGGCTGTTTCACCATGATTATTTCAATATGTTGCAACGAATCGACCGTAATTTGAACATGTTGAACCTATTGATGTTATTTAGCATTACGTTGATCGATTATCCGATGTCGTTAGTGGCGGATGCGCTAACGACTGGTAATCGCCAAGACATGCAGACAGCCTTTATCGTTTACGATTTGGTCGCGCTCTTTATTTCTGCGACCTTTTACCTGATGTATGCGTACTTGCATCATCATCAAGCGTTAAAAAAGCCGGGGGTCTCCATGGCTTTCTATACCGCAATCAAACTGGACCCGGTGCGTAGCGTGACGATTTACGCGTTAGCGATCATCGCGACGTTCTGGTCGGTCTGGCTTGGGGTGATTCTGCTGGCGAGCGGCATCATCTTTCACTTTGTCGCATATTTACGGATGAGTCATCAATTAGAGCAGGCGAAAGGAGGCACACAGTGATGGATTATTCTAGTTTATTAGGTCCGGACCGCTATGATTTGGCGGTCACGTTAGCCAAGCAGTACCATCTGGATCCCAGCCAAGTCTTGTTCGGCTACTTACAAGTGGTCAGCCAAGTCACGGGTGGAACGGATGCTGAACACGCCGACTTGCATGAACCAAAAGTCCGTGCAGCGATTAATCAAGAATTTGAGCATTTTTTGAAACGCCGTCATTGATCAGAACGCCACGATACCGCCTAGATTGGCACGTACCGTGGCGTTTTTGTGTTGCGCTATTGCCATGCGGAGGTGCGATGGGACTATTTTTGGATAACTGACAAACGATTCCTTCAAGGCCGCAATGTTCGCCGAGCAAGTTATAATCACAATCATATTGGTTGGTGACGATGGCTAGCTGTTTGTGGCAATGGCAATGTTGACCGACCAATCGCGCAACTGATGTCACGGTCGGACCTCGCAAGCAATCCGAAGTCTATAAAGAATGGAATCAGGGTGAGTAGCTGCGAGTTAAGAAAAGTAAATTCAGTTGTGATATACAGACGGAAAAAGATGGGTAAACAGATAATATTATAATTTGATTAGAATTCGATTTAATTTTATTGTGACTACATGCTAAAATAGCACTATTCACCCTTCCTGTCACCTCAGCCCCTCGGCGCATTTCTGATCAAGTTCAATGAACAGCATCATCAACAATTCAAAGCTAAAGTGAAGTGATTCAATGAAAAATATCTATGTCCTCCTTGCTGGAGAGTCGACATCGCAATTCGGTAATAATTTATTTGATATTGCGATTATGTGGTATCTGTATCGACTGACTGATAATTCAACGACGATTGGCCTGATTTCTGGGACATTCAATGCGTTAGTCGTGCTGAATGTACTGACGGGATATTTAGCCGATCGGTTTCCTAAGACCAAAGTGATGATGACGATTGACGGGTTACAAGCCGTATTAATGGGCGTCGCCACTTATTTGTATTACGGCTTTGCACTTAATATTTGGCGCTGGTGGGGGTCGCGTTTATCGCTAAAATTCTGGGAACTGTTTTTGATCCGGCTGAGAATGCGTTAATTCCGCAAATTGTCCCGACTGATCAATTACAGCGCGTCAATAGTATGAATCAAGGCGTTAAGGTGTGCGCCCAATTAGTGGGCATGTTAGCTGGCGGTAGTCTAGTTGCGTTCGTCTCGCTAGCTGATTTCGTTTTGATCAATGGTCTGACGTTCTTGGTCTCGCTAGGTTGTATCGTGATTGTACATAAACGGGTGGGCCACGCTGAACAAGTGAGCGTCGAGCAGGTGCAAACCCGGGATTGGTATGCTGGCTTAGCTTACGTCTATCATAACCCGATGTTGCGAACGCTAATTTTACTAGCCGTAATCGTGAATATGGTGATTGGTCCCGTGCTAGGACTGAATATCATCTGGACGCGGGGAACCTTACATGCCAGTGCCGTCGTCTATAGCTTGGCACAAGCGCTGTTCATCATTGGGGTGGTGGCTGGCAGTATTCTGATCAATTTTGTTAAAACGACTTTTAAGACCAAGTTACTGCTAGCTTTGACGACGATGACGGTCGCGGTGACGTTCATGGTGTTGACGCGCAGTATCGGTACCACCTTGATTGCGATGATGGTGATTGGCATGGCGGGTGGCTTTGTGAATGTGTCGCTATTCACTTTGATCCAATTGAAAACGCCCGGCGAACTATTAGGGCGGGTGAACGGTGCGATGATGTCTTGCACGAATATTTCAATGCCGATTGGTATCGCACTCGGCGGCGTCATAACCAGGTATGTCGGTATTGCAACCGTATTTATCATCGGCAGTGCGATTACCCTAATGGCATTACTTGCGATGAGTCGGGTGACGCTCAACGAAGCTTGATTGGATAGTCTATTTCCAGCTCAATCAGCAAATTGGTCCATCATGTTGGTATTCCTCGAAGTACCTTAAGCAGGTGATGCGATTTAGTTACGCAGGTTGGGTTGGAAGGACTCAAGCAATGACGCAGTATGATCAATAAAAAAACACTAGTGGCCACAACATTCGGGCAAGTAAGAATGTTGTAACCACTAGTTTTTTTAGCCTTATATCGAGTTTTTGCGGTACTGATTCCTTATTCAAGCAATCAACGTAACCATGCCATCAATTCAAATCTCGTAAAGATTTAGCACTTAAAGCTTGAACATAACTCGACCGGCCAGAGCCGCTGAGCTGTTGATTAGTATCCAAATAAATTTGCCCCGTCCATCGCTTGGACGTTTTGGTTGGTGGTCGCAGTATCACGCGATAGACGATTGGACAATTTTCGAGCGTGACCTGTTGATGAGATTGTCCCGTCGCTTTTAGATATCGCTTGCTCTCCGCTAATGTTTGCGGGCTTGAGAAAGTATAGTCATACCAAACAATGCCACTGAAGGGACCAGATTCTTCTTTAATTAGCTTGCTTCTTGGAATTTGATTGCCATCATGATTTTCTTTCAGCATTACCTCAAGTGTTGCCCGTGCCTTAGTCATCTCCATGCTAGATTTAACGGACACACCAATTAAGAGGATACCAATAATGAGCAGAACAGAAACCGTCCAACTGAGAATTTGATGTCTTTTAAAAAAAGCGAATATGGGTAATAACTGCTTGTCCCAATGATTGATAAAATTCATTTTGTATCCCCCATTTTTAGCATATACAAAACATAACAGGGGTAATGTCGCTTGTCACGAACTTATGAAATTTATACGTAGAACGTTATCACAAGCCAGTGAGCTTTTTTGAATTGAACATAACTAAATTTATACAAGTAGGGTCCGTCAACCGGTAGAAAAAGTGAGTATTGAGAAAATCCGCTCAACAAATGCGAATCCTAAACTGTTTTCAAAAATTTATTTTAGAATTTTTGAAGGCAAAATATTTTCACTGAAATTTTTTTGCAGCATCCCCACAAAAAGGTCTCTGGATCTATTTTCATGGTTATTTCTTTTATTAAAGCCTCAAAATGGAAGTCACTAAAATATTTATACATATGGCGGACCGTGCCTTGGAACCGCGCCCAATTTAAACAGGCGACGGTAGTATCTCGATGAAAATCAGTCCGCTGGAAAGACGTACGGTGTTTGCCAATCCGCGGCCATCTCCGGTGTTAAGGTCAAACTTTGCTGACGACCAGTCGTGCGGGGAATGAAGTGGTAAGTGCGGGTCTCCAGCTGAATCAAACAACGATAATGCGTGTAATTATGACTGATGAGGTTGCGCCGGTTCGCATCATACGGCAAGCTGACTTCTTGGAGCCAACGAAAAATAGTCGCAGGCACTTGCTCGGATGAAAGTTGTCCCGTTCCCAGTCGCCGCAACGCCATATGAATGAAGCGGTCAGTTGGAATCGGACCAGTCGGCAGGGGCTGCTGCGCCTGAATGACTTGTTGGGCAGCCTGCTGAGTTGCTGCGGTGATTTGAGTGCCGCTTAATCCTAAGTAGCGATTCAAACGGCGCTGATGGTCAACCAGGATTGGTGTATTGGTCAGGACGCCAGCCGGATTCAGTTGAGCAGTCAGGGGGCTACCAGTGGGTTCAATGACCACGCTGGTCTGGCGATCACTTAGGAGCCAATGAAAGGGGTAGACTTCCCCAGTATCGTCGCCCCAGGAAACGCCAACGAGATTGATCCGGGGCAGGTCGGCGATGACGGCAGCGACTGACGCGTGTTCACCTAACACCCAGTTGATAAAAGCTTGCGGGGTCAAGTTGATTTGACCGGGGACTGATTCAGTCGCGTAGTTGACCGCGTGTGGCAGGTAAAGTTCGGCACAGGTTAAACCCGCTTCGTTGATTCCATCAGCCATCAAACAGCTACTAAAATGCTTGGGTAGGCGGCCACCGCCGAGAATGGCATACTGGGTCGTTCGCTCAGTCGCTAAGCCGGTTGGCCACTGATAGTGCCGCGGTAAAAAAATTGGCCGCCAGGGTGTCGTCGTTGGAAAGTCCATCGTTCGAGCAAAGTAGTGTTGGTCGTCAATATCAAGATAAGTTAAACTAGTGCACATGTGGCCGCCTCCTGATCAAGTTATGGTGAATGTATGCTGTGAGTTAATGTGTTTTGAATCGTGATTAAAACATGCAGTCCTTGAGTTCAAAAGAAGTTAGCTGAAGACAGGATAAGCTCGCGTCAATCCACAGTGGTAGACACGTTGAACACTGGCTTCCAGGTCTATTGGACAATAGTCAAAGCATGGTGGGCGTGAATGGTCATCAAAAAGTGAGCCAACCAGCTGGCAGATTTTAATCATCAGTAAGATTAAATAATAACTAGCAAATCCGTATATTACATCTAGTATACGCCAAAAGTGGACGTCGAGCAGGTCAGTGTTATTGGTATGCTGGTATTGGAAACGCTACCTACAAGAATTAGTTAGTCCGGTCACTAATGGTGATGCCGCTGCAATTAACCAAGTAACTGCGCCGGTTCGTAAACTCATTGTTTTCTAATTTTTACAAACGTGCTATAATGAGGTTTCAATAACTATCAAAGCGAGGTCTTCATAGTGAGTGGATATAACGTCGCGATTGTCGGTGCAACTGGTGCAGTTGGCGCGCGGATGATCAAAATGGTGGAACAGACGAGTTTACCTGTCAATTCAGTTAAACTTTTGGCATCAAGTCGTTCAGCCGGGAAACAATTACAGTTCAATGGTCAAGCCTTAACTGTCGAAGAGACCGTCCCTGAATCATTCGAAGGAATCGATTTAGCCCTCTTCTCAGCGGGTGGCTCAGTATCTAAGAAATTTGCCCCTGAAGCAGTCAAACGGGGTGCCGTAGTTGTTGACAATACGAGTGCCTTCCGGATGGATCCTAAGATTCCATTGGTTGTTCCTGAAGTTAACCCTGAAGCATTGAAGCTTCATCATGGAATCGTGGCTAACCCGAACTGCTCAACCATCCAAATGGTCGTTGCTTTGGAACCAGTGCGTCAAGCATTTGGACTGAAGCGGGTCATCGTTTCAACTTACCAAGCCGTTGGTGGTGCCGGTAACCGGGCCTTGAAGGAATTGCATGATGAAACCGAAGCCTACTTAAAAGGTGAAGAGATGGAAGCCCATATCTTACCTGTTGCGGGCGACAAGAAGCATTATCCGATTGCCTTCAACGCGTTACCACAAATTGACGTGTTTGAAGAAGATGGCTACACCCATGAAGAATGGAAGATGATCCATGAAACCAAAAAGATCATGTGTGGCGGCGACATGGACAGTAAAGATATCAAAGTAACTGCAACTTGTGTGCGGATTCCAGTGCCAGTTAGTCACTCCGAATCAGTTTACTTCGAAGTTGAAGATCCTAAAGCAACCGTCAAGGGCATTCAAGATGCTTTGGCAGCTGCACCAGGGGTGGTCTTACAAGATGACCCTGATCATCAAATCTATCCACAAGCACATAATGCGGAAGGTTCCAAGGACACGTTTGTCGGCCGGGTTCGTCCTGACCAAGAAACCCCACAAGCTTTCCATATGTGGAACGTTTCTGACAACCTCTTAAAAGGGGCTGCCTGGAACTCAGTTCAGATTGCGGAAACGATGGATAAGATGGGCTTATTGCACGTGCAATAGTCTCAGATGAGTCATGACTTGATTGGCTCGAATTATAAAACGACTTCTCAATTAAGATTGGGAGGTCGTTTTTAGGTACGATTGATTTTGTTGGAGAATGTCGAGTATTTACATCTCCAGCTTGTGGGCGCATAATTGTTCCATTTACACATTAGTTTGTGGTAAAGTAATGTGTAAATGGAACATTTGGGGGTGAGTGCATGACTTTATATAACCAGGCAAAAGTCTTATTGCGTAAATACAACGGAACATTCACAAGACGTCAGGCAATCTCAGAAGGAATTGTGGCGCCATTATTAAGCCGAATGGTTGAACAGGAATTAATTGAACGAGTTGGGCCAGGAATATACGCAGACCCGATGTCGTTTGAAGACGAGTTTTTAATCGCACAACTACGCTTGAGTAGAGGCATCTTTTGCAAAGAAACGGCGTTGTATCTGTATAATATGACTGATCGAACGCCCAATTTTATGGAAATGACTTTTCCAAAAGGATATAAGTCAAATTATTTTGATGAATTAAGAATTAAACCGTATCGGCAAATTGATGCGCTTTACGGTATGGGAATTACAACTATCGAAACGCCTTATGGCAATCAGGTCCGAGTCTATGATATTGAGCGGACTTTGTGTGACATTATTCGGCCACCGCATGTTGCTCAGGATGAAGTTGTTCGTCAAGCAATGCAAGGCTATGTACAACGACCTGAAAAGGATCTCAATCGATTAATGAAATATGCGAAAAGCTTAAAAGTTGATGCGAAAATCAAGACTTACATGGGTGTATTACTATGAAAAATAGGTTTACGAATGCCATGCAGATGAAGGCCTACGTAAATAAACAATCTGCGTTGAATAATATTGATCCTCGTTTGCTGATTCAAGAATTCGTGCTTGATGATTTGCTTGAGCGGATTTCGCTTTCTCCCTATCGTGATAATCTTGTCTTGAAAGGTGGCTTCTTGATCGCATCCCTATTAGGAATAGACACGCGCTCTACTCATGACTTGGATACTACAGTTGTTGGTATGCCCATTAACCCGAATCAATTAATGTCTGTTTTTACGAAGGTGTGTCAAATCGTACCCGAAGATGATCCGATTGAGTTACATCCAGTCAAAATTGAACGAATTCGTGATGACGACAAATATGGTGGGTATCGTGTACATTTTGAAGGCTTGATTTACGGAAAAATTAAGCCGAGGATTAAGATTGATGTTTCGACTGGTGATCAAATTACACCCAATGCAATCAGTTATCAGCATCACCTAATGACTGAGGATAGAACAATTACAATTGCGGCCTATAACATAGAAACAATCTTAGCTGAAAAATTAGAAACAATAATTAGTCGAGGCGCCACCAATTCTAGGTCAAAAGATTTTTATGATTTATACGCACTAATAAAGTTCGAGTATCAAAACATTGATGTTGACCAATTAAAATTGGCATTGACTAATACTGCAGCTCATCGAAGAACACTTGAAACCCTTCGTGATTATCAGGAAATAATCGCTGATGTTATGAATGATAAAGACATGAATACACGGTGGCACATTTATCAGCGAGACAATGAATTTGCAAAGAACATCAGTTTTCAAGATACTTGTAGCACAGTAGTTGAGTTGCTGAATGAAATTTTGAAACAAAAATAGTTTGTTTCAAAATTTCGGAAGAAAATGGGTGAAAGCTGGTATTTGGGGAAAGATTGAGATTCCAATGAATTTTGAGCGATTGTTGAATCTGAATCACTTTTATTGCAATGTGCGACAATTTCCAGAATCACGGAGACACCAAATTCGCGTAAATTTCTCCGGACATCATCCATAACTAAATTAGATCAATTCGTGTCTGAATAATACGACGGTCCAAACCGAGCGTACATTGTATGCCAAGTTTGAACCGTCGTTTTTGATTATTCAGATGCGTGAAGTAAAAAATCGTGGCAGCTGTTTTCAGCTCCCAGCCACCTTCTTTAACTAGCGAGATCATCCGCTTGCGGCTGCTTGACGAATAGCGCGCCGATGCCGATTAGCAGAAAGCAGATGCCGGTGAGATAGGCTGCGTTGGGGGCAACGACGTTATAGAGTAAGACCAGGCCGATACTGCCAAGTGGCACGGCAATCGTGACGAGCGAGCTTAGCGCCCCCGTGACCGTACCAATCATCGTTTGGTCAGTGGTGGCAATGATTTGTGCCGTTAGTTTAGGATTCAACTGTCCCAGACAAAAGGCGGAGAAACACATGCCAGCAAGTAAGAGCCAATAATTCTGGCCCACGATAAAATTAATGAACAGCACTAAAACCGTAGCCGTCGTGGTGACCATGATGGTTCTGTAGGATAAATGGTCCAGAAGTTGGGACTTGGCAAGGCTACCAATGACCGAACCAGCAATGAAGCCGATATTGACCAGCAAAATTTCAACACTGAATGGCAAGGCCGTCAGATGCGGATGGTTAAGAATGAATAAGTTGATCAGCGCGTCGATACTGGCTGCCACACCGTTAACGATGATAATCGAGGTCAGCAGGCTAATAATATTCATCCCAGAAGAGTGTTGCAGAATCGTGATGACCTGGTGACGCAAATCCGAAGCCCGCCGTTTTTGCGGGTGGGCTGGAATTCGGACGTCGATCGTCCGGTGACCAATCATCAAAATGCCGGCAGCGACTAAGAAAGTCACCGCATTAATATAGCCTGCGAGCGCGTAGTCATGCGTTGCGGCAATGATGGTGATTCCCAGCGACTGTCCAACTGGCTGTAGTAGGGTAGTGACACTTTGATTTAACCCTAATACTTGCTGGCGATGCTCATCCGGAATTTTTTGTTTCAGAATTGGCAGGCGGAGACTGGAGCTGTAGATTCCCAGGCAATCCGAGACGATGTTAATGAGAACCACGACTAGGAATAAAATGAAGGTTCGGCGGGTAATGATTAAGCCGAGCAACACGTATAGCGCGGCTTGAACGAGCTTCGCCCCGATGAGAAAGCGACTCTTGTTCAGAGAGTAGTCTGCGAACCGGCCGATGATGACTGCCAACATGCCGGGGACGATCGATCCCAGTGAGACGATTGAGACCAGGGCAGTTGGATGTTGGAAGCTCTTGGCATAGGTCAGTAAGATGATGTTGAAAATACTGATGCCGAGCGTCTCTGCCAGGTTAGCGCCGGTGATGGTGAGATTGGCCTTGTTCGTGATGAGATTTTTCATATATGTATCAGCGTCCTTTTGAAATGTGATTTCAGCATATTACCGATGGTGAAGCGAATTAGAAAATTTGACTAAATTGCCTGGTGACTGATGCCCCGGTTGGGATGATGCCAAATTTTTGGCAGACTAGGTGAAAATCAAAACTAGATTGGTGTGAACGGGTGTACTGGAAAAGTTTGGTTGATTAATTATAATACAGTTATAATCAAGCGTCTGTTTTTAATTCTAATCTAATTTTATAATTTAAATTTATCTTCTGATTTTAAGTGGAAGTGTAAAGTGTTTATTTGCAGTACCAATGAATGGGGCTAAGGCTCACTGAGGCCACGGCGAGTTAAATTAGAAAATAAAGTATGTTGCTTGCAAAACAGAATAGCAGCATTCACTGTCTGTCAAATTGTCTGTCAGCTGTCGAAAATAAAAAATCAGACTTGCCTTGGAGTTCACATCAAGGTATATCGTTAGACACATTATTTGTCTCAGTTACGATGGCTCATAAATCGTAATGCTTGCGTGTCAACGTAAGAATGCAGCACCAAGTCTGACTAAATGAGACTTGGTTTGCTTATGACGAGGTGATTATCATTTCCATTGATATGGTGCTGCTAACACAATGGCCGCAATGATTGGAGGAAAATTGATGCTCAAACGATACCCTGTTGCACTGTATGCGGTCTGGCTGGTTATTTTAATTGTCATTCCGCTTCCACTGATATGGTCACTTGATGTGCAACTGTTAGATACTAGTCGAAATTTATTAATTTATGATGCAGGAGCAGTTGCCTATACGTGGTGGTTAACGATTGTTGCATTGTCTGTTCGACCGCGCTGGCTGGACCGACTCATTGGACTGCCGGCGATGTATTTTGTTCATGGCCTGGTCGGAGTACTCGCACTAATTCTAGCAACAGTTCATGTTCAGCTTGCATATACGATGCATGATATTATTCGCATCACGGGTAGGTGGGCATGGTATTTGGCTATTTTTGGCATTCTATACGCAATGTTTTTCATGTCGGGGTGGATTGTCGATCGATTAGTGCCAGTACAGCGACTCAAGAATAAGCTGCAATTTTTCTTTAAGCATCAGTTATCGGTATGGATTCACCGGTTGAATTTCGTGATGATTGGTTTGATTTGGCTTCATGTTCACGTTATTCCGCGCGTCAATGCCCTGCATCCATTTATCCTGATATTTGATTTATATACTGTGGTGGCACTAGGCCTATACGCTTGGTACAAGTTCGTCGCTTCCGCTTCAGAAAGTCGCAAGGGAAAACTGATTGCAAATAAAATGATTAATGCTCGTGTTCGTCAGTTGACGGTTGAATTAACAGGGGCAGTCAACATGTTTCGTCCAGGTGATTTTTACTTTCTGAGTTTTCCCGCTGTAAAAGGGCTGAGCAAAGAAGCCCATCCGTTCTCTGTGACTACCGTGCCTAATAAAGCTCACACAGTTGTTTTTACCATTCAAACAAGCGGTGATTATACGGAGAACTTAGCCTTAGCTTCTCCAGGTGACCCGGTTCGCCTCGAGGGGCCATTTGGTCGCTTTGACAAAATCCTTTCTCACGATGACCCTCAGCAGCCGCTAATTCTGTATGGTATGGGAACCGGATTAGCCCCATTACTTAGTTTAGCCGACGCCTATGCTTCGGTACGCCCAGTTCATTTATTTTGGACCGTGCGTCCGGGAGATGCGCAGATATTTGATCAACAATTCGAGACGTTATTAGCTCGTCATCCCCAAATAAAATTGAATCGGCACGTTCATCGATTTGAGCCCAAGGACCTTCAGAGGCTGCTATCTAAGAAAGAAATTCAGTCTGGACGATTTGTGGTTGTTGGAAATGCCAGTGGCGTGTTACAGATTGAAAAAACATTTGTTGCGTTGGGTGTGGGTCGAAGCCGGCTAACAGATGAACGATTGACGATGTAGCCCGTATTGATCTGAATGGATGGGAGTGAACCTTAATGCGTATCCGCTTATTTCAAGTCATAGTCGTACTCATTATTTTGATTGGAGGAGGCGTTTGCTATATGAGATATACTCAGCAAGCTCAGTTTGAAAAACAGTCGGTTAATAAAGGAAATACACTGGCACAATCTGAAAAACGAATGGTTGTACCACCCAAGCGATATTTGCAACAAGCCTCTCGTGATCAACGCGGTTCAGTGAAAAAAGTGACTTATCAGACGACAGAACAACATGTTCAGTATTCGAAACAGGCACTCGTCTACTTGCCGGCAGATTATCGACAGGATCGTCAAAAGCCATACGATGTCTTATATCTCATGCACGGTTGGAACATGTCCGCTTCGGATTTTTTAGGCGAAACTGGTACCAATCAAATGACAAGATGGAAATTGATGCTGGATCACGCGATTGCTGAAAAGCGAATTAAGCCACTCATAGTTGTGGCGCCGACCTATTATCAGGACCGGACAAAGATAACATCGGATTGGGACGACGACCTCCCGTTGAATCGGCGATTTGCGACGCAGGAATTAACCAACGACCTGATGCCAGTGATTGCCAGTCAGTTTCATACCTATGCGACTGGCACACAGCCATCACAATTGCAGCAAGCCCGCGATCATCAAGCATTTTCCGGCTTTTCAATGGGAAATGCAACGACGTGGTTTGTTTTTCAATATGATTTGAAATTTTTTAGATACTTTATGCCGATGTCAGGGCCAAATGCCAGTGATGCTGCGGTCATGGCTAAGTCTGTTAAGTCAGCAGGTCTTAATCAAGATGATTTCTTTATCGCGGCCTCAGTTGGTGGTGCAGATAGTACCAAGTATGCGATGAAGCCAGCAATTAAATCGTTGTGGCGGCAGTCAGTTTTTACAAAAGATAATTTATGGTACCGTGAAGACCAGCATGGTGGGCACGATGAACAATCTTTTACGAATCAATCGTATAACGCTTTGCCTTTGCTGTTTAAACAATAGCGGGGGTGGGCGCTAGGAATGAAACAATTCAATACTGATTCCTTTTTCGCCAGTTGATAGCGGAAATCGAATAAAATGGTTGCCTTTGTCTGGAGGCCAACCTGTAAAATCTGAATCAAGTCAATTGCTTATGGTTAGGAAGGAGTTACAAGTTATGAGGAAAAGAATTGTTGTTTTTGTCATTGCAATCGTAGCCGTAGTCGCTGTGCTAGTCGGTTATAATGTCTTTCAGCGGACGCAATCAAAAGATTCTGCTGGGATATCGCAGGTGTCCCGGACTAATCAGGGAAAATCAAAACAAAGGCCCAAAAAGAATGGGAAAGTTTTAATTGTCTATTTTTCGCGGAAAAAAGGCGTTTCGGATGGACCATTGAAAATCGGACATACTAAGGTGGTTGCTGATTTTATCCAGCAGCGAACTGGTGCGGATGAATATGAAATCAAGGCTGCCAATCCATATCCAAAATCTTTTAAGGCCACTGCAGATCGTGCACAGCAGGAGCAAACCGATGATGCACGTCCAAAAATCAAAAACAAATTACCGAATGTCAAAAAATACGATACTGTGTTTCTCGGTGCACCAGTGTGGTGGAGCGAGTATCCAATGATTGTCCGCACATTTATGGATGGTGTGGATCTCAACGGTAAAAACGTCGTGCCGTTCACAACTCATAAAGGCTCTGGGATGGGGAGTGCACAAAACCAAGTTGAGAAGCAATATCCAGATGCTAATGTGTTGGAAGGAATTGGTATTGAAGGTGAACAGGCTGAGAATTCTCAGAAAGAAGTTGACCAATGGCTCAGTAAGATAGGCTATTAGGTGGTTCTTTGTACTCAGCAACGATGAATCACAAAACGATTGAGCGTTCAAAAAATACTGTCTGGAAATTCTGAAAATAATCACGGTTTAAGACGTAGATTGCCGGTTTAAATCTGTCAACCACATTCCGGCCATTGCCAAGAATACCTGGAAGCCAGTGTAGGTGGACTTGCTTATCACTGCACATTTACGGTCACTTATCTTCCTAAGCTGGTTGTTTTTGAACTTAGAAACTGACGTTCTTCAAACATCTATAATGCTAATAATAACCAGAACAATGCGTGGTTTGATGTTTATTAGCATTGTGTGAGACCTCAATTGATAAAACATCTCAAACTGTTCACGAAATCTTCACAAAATTAGCGCGTTTAAAAAGCGATTGCACCGCAACTCAACGGTAATGCAATCGTTTCCGAGGCCAATGGTTGCCGAGCGCACACTTTTAGCCTAAGATAGTAACGTAATAATTTAAAACGTGTCACGGAATCCGAATCCTAATTAGGCGTCGGGCATCCGTGACCCTTTTTTTCGAGGAAGTGATGGTTCGTGTTCCACATTGTGATGCAACATATCCATGGTCGCGCGCGCTGGGCGTTTTTCTTAGCATCGCTGATCATGTTGGGGGAAGTCTTTTGCGACTTGCAACAACCAACCTTGATGTCAGAAATCATTGACCAAGGCTTATCGAAGGGGGACTTGAATTTTGTCATCAGTCACGCGGGATTGATGCTCCTATTCGCCGTCCTGGGTTTGATTTTTGGCGGTGCGTGTGGGGCACTCGGTAGCTACGCTTCATTAAAAATGGGGGAAGCACTGCGGAGTCATCTGTTGACGGTGGCCTTAAACGACCGTCAAGCGGGCTCCTTACCACCCGCCACACTGATTACGCGGATTACGAACGATGTGACTCAGATGCAGAATTTAGTCATGATGGTCACGCGGGGGTTAGTTCGTTCACCAATGCTGTTGATTGGTGGGGTCGTCATGTCGATTATCGTGTGTCCAGATTTAGCCCCAATTTTGTTCGTGGTCATGCCGATTCTGGTGGTGTTTTTGTTGGTCATCGTGCGCTTGAGTGTGCCTAAGTATACGGCGATGCAACAGTCCGTTGATCATATCAACCAAATCATGCGTGAAAATCTGCAAGGGGCCAAGACCATCAAGTCGTACGTTCTGGAAGACCATCAACACGCTGATTTCACGACCAGCAATCAGCATCTCCAACAGACCAGTCAAACTGCGGCGATGGCAACAGTACTCTTGTCACCAGTCATTCAGTTGATGCTGAATCTTGGGGTGGTCGTTGCGCTCGGCTATGGCGGACAATTGGCGATCAGTAATACGATCAGTAACGGCCAAATTATTGCGTTCGTCAACTACATGATTCAAATCACGAGTGCCATGATTCAGACGGTCAACATCATCACAGCGTTCTCACGGGCGATTACCAGTGCAACGCGGGTCCAGGCAGTGTTAGATATGGCCGCCTTTCAGGTTGCACCTGCCCAAGTGGCCGCAGTGGCTGATGTGAAACCGCATGTTAGCCAAATCGAATTCGACCAGGTGTCGTTTGGCTATCAACAGAGTCGCCCGATTTTGGACCATGTCTCGTTTACCGTTCCCGATGGTCAGTGGTTAGGCATCATTGGCGCGACGGGGGCCGGCAAAAGTACGCTGATCAACTTATTGACGCGTCGTTTTGATGATTACCAAGGTACGATCAAAATTGGTGGGGTGGATATCCAGCAGATGGCGCTCTCGACTGTCCACGCCGCCGTGGCTGTCGCGCTCCAGGACTCGTTACTGTTCTCAGGCACCGTCCGTAGTAATCTGACTTATGGCCGCCCTGATGCCACGGACGCCGAGTTAGCTGATGCGACGGCTATCGCGGATGCGCAACCATTTATCGCACAATTGCCGGCTAAGTATGACGCGCCGGTTGAGCAGGCTGGTAAAAACTTCTCAGGTGGCCAACGTCAGCGATTGAATCTCGCACGGGCGATCGTCCCAGCGACCGACATTTTAGTTTTAGACGATGCCACCAGTGCGGTCGACCAGAAGACCAATGCGGCCATCAAGTCCCGGTTGCGTGAACAACGAGCGGACAAGACGACCCTGATTATTTCACAGCGGGTTACCAACGTCATCGACTGTGATCAGATTCTCGTCCTCAATAATGGTCGTTTGGAAGCCATTGGGACGCACGCCGAACTGATGCAGCAGTCGCCATTTTATCGGCAATTAGTCACGACTCAGTTAGGAGGTGCGGCAGATGCAAATGCATAGACGCGGACCACGAAACATTCATCCAGAAAAAGTCCAGTTGACTAACTGGCGTGCAACGTTGACGCGGATGTGGCAGTATCTAGCCGCCTTCAAGGGCCGGTTGTTCCTGGTCTTCCTGTTCACGATTGTGACCACCGCAGCCACGATTATTGGTAACCGGGTCAACGGGATCGTGATCGATCAATATATTAGTAAGAATCGACTACGCGCCCTGATGCTGGTTTGTGCTGGCTTAATCGCCATGTACCTGATCAGCAGTGTCTTTACTTACTTTCAAAATTCCGTGATTATTAAGGTCGCGCAACGAACGAGTGCCCAGATTCGGCAAGATGTGTTTACCAATCTGCAACGGTTACCGATGCGCTACTTTGACCGTCACGACAATGGGGACGTGATGAGTCGGCTGACCAATGATGTTGATAACATCAACACGGCCTTGATGGAAACGTTCGTCCAACTCTTTACTGGAGTCATCAGTGTGATTGGGATGGGCATCGCGATGCTGATTTTATCGCCGCTCTTGACGCTGATTGCGCTGTTGAGTACGGTCGCCACCTATTTCTTCTCAAAAGGAATCGCCAAGTTGACCCAACGGGCGTTCATGACTCAGCAACAAGCCTTAGGGTCGCTGAACACCCAAATCGAGGAGTCGGTTTCTGGCAAACAACTCGTGCAGCTTTTTGACCATACTGAAGCGACCATGCAGACGTTTGACCAAGTTAACGCGACTTATACCCGTGCCGCATTTCGTGCCCAGGCCTTGTCGTCAGTCATTGGGCCGTTCAACAACATGACCAACAATATCGCCTACTTATTGATTACTGCGATTGGCGCCTTATCGATTATTGGTGGCTATGGACACATCACGGTCGGCATCATTTTCACGTTTCTGATTTATTTACGAAATTTTACGGGTCCGATTAACAACGTGCTGAATTTAATTAACACCTTGCAATTATCACTGGCGAGTGCCGAGCGGGTCTTCGAATTGATCGATGAACCCCAAGAGCAGGATCAACCCGGTGCCGTGGCATTACCACAGGCAACCGGTCACGTGACGTTTGACCACGTCTCATTCGCTTATGATGAACGGCCAATCTTGAAAGATGTTAACTTGGTCGCCAACCCAGGCGAAGTCGTCGCCTTAGTTGGGCCGACTGGCGCTGGTAAAACGACGATCATGAACCTGTTGACGAACCTGTACCCCTTAAAAGCGGGGCGGGTCTTGCTAGATGGGCAAGATGTGACGACGATTCGCCGCGCAGATTTACGTCGTTAGGTTACCGTTGTCCAACAGGAGTCGTTCTTATTCACGATGTCGATTCGTGAAAACATTCGTCTGGGACGTCCCGACGCGAGTGACGCTGAAGTCGTGCAGGCGGCCCAGCGTGCCCACGCCGACCCGTTTATTCGCCAACTGCCGGATGGCTACGAGACGATCCTCAGTGAAAACGCGAGTCAGCTGTCGCAGGGGCAACGCCAACTCCTCAGTATTGCACGGGCTTTTATCACGGAAGCACCCGTCCTGGTACTGGATGAGGCGACGGCGTCCATTGATAGCCAGACCGAAGCGGACGTACAGGCGGCAATGGCTGCGCTGATGCGTAATAAGACTAGCTTCGTGATTGCCCACCGCTTATCCACGATTCAATCGGCCGACCAGATCTTAGTGATCAATGATGGCCGCGTCATTGAACGGGGCACACACCAACAACTCCTGGCCGCAGATGGGTTTTACGCACAGCTGTACCAGAGTCAGTTCGAGTAATACCTGCTTAAAATAGAACGCGTCATGCTAGCCTCCGCTATGTGCGGTGTGCCGGTATGACGCGTTTACTGGTAATGACGCATTGTGCTAGTTATTCTTTAGCATTAAAGATGATTAAAACGTGCCAGTTTGGATTACTGTTCGTCAGCGTTGTTCGTCCTAGTCCGACTTCCGGGGCCGGCTGACAACGCTGGAACAGGGCGGACATCGATTTGAACTCACGCAGAAACCCGCTGCGCAATTTCAAATACGAGTCTTCTTCTAGCCCGGGAACCCCACCCGGACAAGAATAATTTCGCCCTTGAGCATTGTCAGCCAGCCCCTACAGTCGGGAAGCCGTTCGAATGGCGGATGAACGGCCACCCATCTGGGTGCACTTGGCCGCTGAATATTAGGAGACAGGTCCTTCGAGCAAACTTTGAATTGGCAATAAAACTCATCTGGAATTTGCAGGTCAAGATTTTGTTGAGCGGATCTAATCGAAACTGCCTTGTTGGTAGATGACAGGATTACTAATTTGAAAACGTATCGAGTAAGGGATAATAATCTAGACACTCCTGTACTGACGGCACTAAACGATTGCCTAATGATTAAGAAAAAGTTTCGACAAAACAAATCTGACAGTCAGATAACCGCTGTACGGTTTGATATGAATCAGTGATCAGTCTTTAAAAAGTTGGGTCCGCACATGTCTGTCTTTCGAATACAATCCCCGGCTGGAAGGCGTTCTGGCGTAGCTAACCGGAAGTCCCAGTCTGACCCGAACACGTTTCATCCATACTGCAGCTAACGTGGAAGACCAGTATTTAATACGCGGGCTTTCGGCTTAAATCTGTGTCCATCGCGTTCCAGCGTTGTCAGAAATGCCTGGAAGCCGGACTAGGAAGCATCCACCACAGCAAGTTTACGGTAACTCGCACTGTTTCCAGCGGGTTTTCAGCTGGCAGCTTTTGAACTTGGAAAACAGCTTGATTCAATCATGATTCATGACAAATAAACAAGCATGATACACAGAATGGGTGTTAAGAAATCGTTAAGCTAGTCTCAATTCGCAAACATTATCCTTGTCCTGGAGTCAGCTCCAGCATATAAGCTTGGTTTATTCAAAGTTAATCAGACGTGTTCAAAAGGCGACCTGACAGCCTGAACGGCGCTGTTGACTTGAGAATTTGGCGTGCTGGTCGGCAATTGTCGATTCAGATCAACGATACATGACCGACGCGCCCAACTAAATACTTAATCAAGTGGAGGAATTGCAGATGCAATCAATTAATTGGTCAACCGAATATTTACCAGGTCATACGGATAATTTTGTTTCAAATGAGGTCATTGCGGATGGCATTACCCTGGATGCGGTCTGGGAGAACCTCGTGGATACGGCAAAATGGACCACGTACTATGACAACGCCGCCAATATCGTTTTGGACGACCAGACTAGTTCCAAGTTGAAGTTTGCGGAACATTTTCGTTTTGATACGTTTGGCTTTCCAATCGATGCACAAGTGATGGAATTAGTTGAACCAACGGATGGCAAGACGGCTCGGCTGGCTTGGCATGGCTGGCAAAATGGTGATGCGGACACGCAGTTTGATGTCTATCACGCCTTTTTAATTGAAAAATTGGCTGATGGTCGGATTCGGTTACTGACCCAAGAATCACAGATTGGTAAACCAGCGCAAGATTTGGCCGCACAAACGCCTAATCCAATGTTAAATGGGCACCAAAGCTGGTTGGATGGATTAGTCCGCGCTGCTAAGAAATAAGGTATTAATTGTCCGTTAATGAAATCAGAATAGGAGTGTTTAGTAAAATGGCAAAAACATGGTTTATTACAGGAACATCGAGTGGTTTTGGTAAGGAACTCGCAACCGTTGTGGCTAAAAATCAGGATACTAACTTAGTTGCGGCTGCGCGTCACTTAGAAGATTTGGCTTATTTGGACGACTTTGATGCAGCGCGCATTGAAAAAGTCATCATCGATGTGACCGATGAAGCGCAGATCAAAGCGGGCGTTGCTAAAGCGCTCGAACGGTTTGAAACCATCGACGTGTTAGTCAACAATGCCGGCTTGGGTTATTTTGCGACGATTGAGGAAAGTGATATGGACCAGGTTCGCTATATGTTCGATGTCAACGTGATTGGATTAGCGAATATGACGAAAGCCGTATTGCCAACGATGCGTGCCCAACGCGCGGGTGTTATCATCAACTTATCGTCAGCATTAGCCCTGACAACCTTACCGACGATGGGGTATTACAGTGCCACGAAGTATGCCGTTGAAGGTTACAGTGATACGTTACGTCAAGAAGTTGCTGATTTGGGCATCAAGGTGATGGCGGTCGAACCGAGTGGTGCGCGGACGCAGTGGTCTGGACGTTCTTCACAAAAAGTGGTGCCAGCGATCAAGGATTATGCGGTATTTAGTGATTCCGTGGCCAACGTATCCGATTCGGTAACCCAAGCACCTGGTGACCCCAAGCGTATCGCCCAAGTGATTTTTGACCAAGCCAATGCCAGTGAGATTCCAGCACACTTACCACTGGGCGACTTTGCCTATCATGGTGGCTTGCAGAATTTGGAAGGCTTAGTGTCCGAAATCAAGTCACGCGAGGACCTTTCATTGTCAACGGATGACTAGTCACGGTAAACTAGTTGGGAAACGAATTGGGAGGAGTAGACGAGATGGCTTATTCAATTGGACAAGTTGCGGACCAATTAGGGGTGTCAATTGACACCATTCGGTACTATGACAAATCGGGACTATTACCCTTTGTTCAACGGAACTCGATTGGTCGGCGAACCTTTACCGACAATGACGTACATCTCATGCGGACGATCGTTTGTCTAAAAAACGCGGGGGTGCCGGTTGCGGAGATCGCCACCTTTATTGAACTGCGACTAAAGGGTGACGAAACCTTGTCGAATCGCTATCAGCTATTGAAGACGCACGAACAAGCGTTGCAACAACAGATTACTGATTTACAAGATACGATGAGTTACCTGAAGTTCAAGGAATGGTACTATCAGACTGCAACGGAAGCGGGGCATGAAGACATACACTTTGTCCCCGGTACGAATGAAGTGCAGCCCGATTTAGATCAAGAATATGACCGACATCTGAAAGCGACTGGTCAGCTTGAGGAACTCGCCCGTTTCGCCAACGTCAAGGACTACCGGTTACGGCGCCGGTAATTCGCTGAAAATGAGAATCAACTAAAAACGCGCCAGCTCTATTTTTGAGCGGCGCGTTTTTGCGTTTTGATGATGTTGTTGGAGCGGTATCGCGTCATGGTGGCAATTTTGGCTTGTTTAAAACGGACCATGTCGATTAAATGGCAGAGTCGCTGTCGAACGAGCTCAAGGTGGCGGGGTGACCGCGATAACAAGAGATCCGGCGTCAATGTGCTTCAGGCTAGCGAAACGAAGCTCAAGCAATCAACTGTAACACTTGTTGGACTAACGCTGTCGGTACCGGTTGTGTCAGCGGCAGGTTCAGGCGCTTTTGACCGGTTGGATAACCAGCGGCCTCAGCTGCGGCTAGCGTGGCTTCATCCAAATCAGCGGAAATACTTAGACTGACATGGGCTTTGTAGGCAGCGATGCTCACATATTGCTTATCACGTTGATAGAATGGAAAGTTCCATTTGATTTTCGCTTCAAAATCTGGCAGCTCAGTGGTAATGAGCTGCACGAGGGTGGTCAGAATCGGTTGAGCCGCTTCGGCCGCCTGATTGATGTAGGCGGTTGTATCAGTCACTTTAGGACGACTTGGCATAACTTAAAGGCTCCTTTATTTGCGAAATGAGTTCCGGCGCAACAACCAAATAGTGAGGGCGCACAGGGCCACGGCAATGACCACGGTGATTTCCCAGCCAAACGGATTCTTCATGAATGGCAGGTCGACGTTTTGTCCGAAAAAGCCGAAGACAATGTTGGGCATCGTTAAGACAATCGAGAAAATCGTTAGGACCCACATCGTGTTGTTCAAGCTATTATCGAGAATGTTCGAGTAGGCGTTGGACACCCGGCCGATGATGTCTGAAGCAATATTGGCCATTTCTAGCCCCTGTTGTGCTTCGACGATAATATCATCGAGTCGCTCTAACTGGGCAGCCGAGAATTTGACGGGCACAAACCGTTTCAGCGATTGCAACATGTCGTTATTGCTCTTGAGGGACGTGAGAAAATAAACTAAAGTCGTTTCTAAGTCCATCAGTTGAATAATGACCGAACGTTGAATCTGCTTTTTCATTTTTAATTGAATGTCCTGCCGTTGCTTGTTGATTTTATTGATGGCCGAAAAGTACTGCCGTGAGAGCTTGTACAAGACGTTAAAAATATGGTCGTACGGATGCAACACGTCTTCCCAGTCGGCGTCGATTTCGTCGGCTAACATGTCTTCAACAAAAATCGTATTGTCGGTCGTGAAAGTCAGCAGCGTGTGGTCGATCAACATGAAGCTGACCTGGGCGGTGTAAGTCCCTTCCTCGGCGTCTTCTGTGACCACGTCAAAAATAATTGTCGTGATGGCACTCTTGGCGTCATATTCCAACCGGCCACGTTCGTGTTGGTCGGTCGCGTAACCTAACATTTCGTCGGTAACGTGTTCGTCAGTCACGAGTTGGTGATAGTCGTTTTCAGTATAATTATTAACAGCGACCCAGCGAAAATCGTCGCTTAGTTCATGGACTTTTATCATTGTTTTTACTTCCAGCATTTTGAGATATCTTCAATTTAACATGAGTTGCGAGCCAACGCAAAAGAAGTTTCAATGAGACCGTCTTAATGGACAGTTGTCCGGCTTAACTTTTCACACCATAACTGATGACTGCGACTGAAGAGTGCTAGCAATAAGTCATAACTGACGATCAGTAAAATGACTGACACGAGGACTAGGTAGACATCTAACCGGTTGAGCGTCGCACTCGGGACGTTTCCCAAACGATTGAATAACCACAAATCTAAGAATAGGAGCGGCAATCCAATCAAGTAGAGACCGCCGTAATGGATTAGCAGTTGCCAGAGACTGGCGCGTTTGCCGTCCGTAGTCACGATTTGGCTGTTGAGTAGTCGTCCGCCCAGCATCTTGCCTTGCCAGCACCAAGCGGGGAGGAGGAAGAACAGGACGATGTCGACGACGTATAACCAGCGAAAATCATGTGGCAATGGCCAATTGAAATGTTTGACTAAGACGAAGTAGACAGTATCAAAAGCCGCAATTGCGAGCCAGTCGATCACTAGCGCACCGATTCGGCGCCAATTGATGGGATGTTCTTGCCAGCGCAGTCGAGTGCTGTGGTCGCGGTTACGCCACTGATTTGGAATCAGGTGTAAGCACCAAGCCCCAACAATGCCACCGAGGGTATTCATCATTAAGTCATCGACGTCAAACATGCGGTATGCTCGCGAATAATAGCCATAGAGTCCGGTCAACTGGGTCGTTTCGAAGAACAGCGAGATCGCGAAACTCGTCAACGTAATTAACCAGAGCGGCCAGCGATGGCGCCATTTTAAGTAAGCGCCAATCGGCATAAATAAGAGAATATTGAAGAACGGTTGGAAGAACGTATCGGATTTAAACGCCGCCAACCACGTACTGGGGTCCCCGAGTTCAAACGGCGTGAGTGCTTTCAACTGTGAGAGAAAATAGAAAGGTTGTAAATTATAGGTCGCAGTTGTCAGGCTCGCCACGGATGAACGGGTCGGCAGTGGCAGAATAATGAGTAAGTATGCCGCAGCCACGTACCAAATAAAGGAATAGGTACTGATTAAGTTACGTTCACTCAAGGTTTGCCGAGTCCGGAGTTGGACGGTCAGAATAATCATGGCTAGTAACAGTGTCATGATGGGTAGCGCTAGAATAACGATATGCACGGGTTCCAGCAACGTACTGACAATATGACTGGAAAGTGCAAGTTGATAAAGCTTGGTGATAAGTTCGTGCATGGCTGGTCCCCCCTTTGGATTCACGTGGTCTTTAACTAATGTTGACTATATCATGGTATAAAGAAATTGTGACGTTTAATATAAATAAATTAGTAAATTGTTAGACTTTCGCGGTTTCTCCGCACTCACGCTGATTGAAATACACCAAGTTGGATTGCTGTTCGTCAGCCGAGTCTGCGTCCTAGCCCGACTTCCGGGGCTGGCTGACAACGCTGGAACAGGGCGGACATCGATTTGAACTCACGCAGAAACCCGCTGCGCAATTTTAAATACGAGTCTTCTTCTAGCCCGGGAAATTCACCCGGACAAGAAGAATTTCGCCCTTGAGCATTGTCCGGCAGTCCGGACAGTTGGGAACCCGCTCGAATGGCGGATGAACGGCCACCTATCTGGGTGCAAGTGATCACTGGATATTAGGTACGCGGTCCTTCAGGCAAACTTTTAATGTGGAACCGATGATGCCTTAGGGGATTTAGGTGCTGATAAGATCACACGAATATCGTTCACTATTCTCAATGTCACAAATTTGATACTGTTCTTGAATTTAGTCGTTGAAATAATCTTCGTTCAAAATTCCAAATTTTGTCATCCCAGGCGATTAGACAAAATCTGTACAACCTTCAGTAATGCTGAAGGTTCGCAGAATTGAAATACAGCAAGATTTCCTAGAAGATCGCCAGTCTTACAGCAAAATGCCAACATGGCGTGTACAAAATATCAACGACCAGTTCATTTAAAATTGGGTCCACAAATGTCCACCTTTCGAATGCCATCCTCGGCTGGAAGGTGTTTCTGACAATGCTCAGCGATGAAATTCCACTTAGCAAGCGTCTTGTGCTTGGTTAGTGGAAGACCAGTATTTAAGACGTGGTTTGTCGGCTTAAATCTGTGTCCATCGCGTTCCAGCGTTGTCAGAAATGCCTGTAAGCCGTCGTAGGACGGAAGCACAAATCAGGTTTACGCGAACTCGCCTTACTTTCCAGCGGGTCTCAGCTGGCCGCTTTTGACCTTAAGCTTTCTAACCATAATTCATAAAGAACAGCTGACACGAGTTTGACCAATGCTTGCGTATCATAACGAAGTATGGTTGAATAAACCTAATTTATGAGAGGGTGATGAGGGTATGTTAATGGATGGACATACGCATACGGAATTATGTCCGCATGGGAGTGGGGAAGCGACGGAAAAGATGGTTCAGCGGGCGATTCAGTTAGGATTTAAACGCTACTGCATCACGGAGCACGCACCGTTGCCGCCAGCATTTCGTGAGCAATATGAAGGGACACTCGAAGGTTATACGGAAGCGTCATTGCGTTTGGATCAGGTCGAGACGTATTTGAACTTGGCCAACGAACTCAAAGCCAAGTATGCTGATCAAATCGAGATCTCCGTTGGGTTTGAAGTCGACTTCTTACCGGATCACGTGGCCTGGACGCGGGACTTTTTGAATACTTATGGTCCGCAGACGCAGGAAAGTATCTTGTCCGTGCACTTCATGCGGGGCTTGCGAGCGCATTTCTGGTGTGTCGATATGTCGACCGATGATTTTGCGGCGGGGTTTGGGCAGTGGCTCAAGACGCCCCAACGCGTGTTTGAACAGTATTATCGAACCGTCTTAGCGTCAGTCCAAGCAGACTTGGGCCCGTACGCACCGCAACGAATCGGTCACATGAGTTTGGTGCGTAAATACCAAGATTACTTTGGGCTAACTGAACCGCTGGATGCCGATAATCTCAAATTAGTGGATCAGACATTGGCGCTAGTGCAGCAGCAGGGACGGCAGTTAGATTTAAATTTGGCTGGACTCTACAAACCATTTTGTAATGATTTTTATCCTGGTGAACAGATTCTACAACGTGCGCAAAAGCGGGCTATTCCGCTGGTTTACGGCTCGGATGCCCATGACATTGCCAGCGTCGGTCGTGGCTATCATCTCATAAAAAAATTAATTAAGGGTTGACAGCCGTCAGTTTAGTGATTACAATGAATTATAAATTAAATGACTAATCAAATTTTAATAAACGGTTGTGATTAGAACAAGTAATGAAGTCTTCCTCATCCAGAGAGCCCGGGTAGCTGAGAACCGGACAGACAGGCTTAACGAACACACATCTATGAACTGCTAGGGTGAACCAGTCTTATTAGCCTT
>NZ_JAGYGS010000169.1:0-607 GCF_018991185.1 Lactiplantibacillus sp. 7.2.4 | reverse complement strand
GATCCAGCGTTGTGGCAGTACTTCGAATTTATGAAGCTCATTGCGTTTAGCCACCTGGACGGTGGCGTTTAAATTAGTGTAAACATCAGCGGCAAAATTCGATCCAGTGTAGCCACCATCGACAAGAACCGATTTAACTTGCTGTAAATGCCCAGAATTTAGAGCTAACATGGCACTGGCTCCATTACGGTCGGAAACATTGGCCGTGGTGATGTGAATTGCTTGTGGTAAGCCGTTAATATCAACCGCTAGGTGGCGTTTGATGCCGGATATGCGTTTACCACCGTCGTAGCCGCGATGCTCAGCAGTATCGGTATTTTTAACGCTTTGTGCGTCAATGATTATGAAAGATGTTCTAGCCGAGCGTGACTGTTTTTCCCGTAGGGTAAAGACAATTTTTTTAAACACTGATCTAAGATTGATAGTTCATCAATAATCTGTTCCTCAGACCATACGCGATAATAGTAATAGACCAATTGCCAGCGAGGAAAATCAACTGGTAACTCGCGCCATTGACAGCCAGTTCTTAAAACATAGACAACTGCACAGAACAACTCATAAAGATCATACTTTCGAGGCCTCGTTGAACGCCGTGCAGCTTCTAAGT
>NZ_JAGYGS010000168.1:0-618 GCF_018991185.1 Lactiplantibacillus sp. 7.2.4 | reverse complement strand
GAATTTCGCCCTTGAGCATTGTCAGCAGGCCCCTACAGTCGGGAACCCGCTCGAATGGCGGATGAACGACCACCGAACTTGGTGCAATTGGTCATGGAATATTAAACGACTGATCTTTCAGGCAAACTGTAAATCAGTATTTATGATAATTCATGGTATTTAATTGCCGACAGTCTGCCTGAAGATTAGTGCCTAATTCAACGGAGGTCAGACTTACGATCAGACCAACGATTGCCATTTTTTCAGCACTTATGACTTTAACATACATGTCGACGAAGTAAAGTTCTGCCAATGTTCAGAGTTGATGATTCATAGCTTTAAGCCAAGGGTAAGCTTAAATATTACTGGAAGCTTTCTTACGGCAACTGTCAAAATGATCGTTCACTTAAAATTAACGAACGATTTATCGAAAGTTGGGTCCGCACATGTCCGCCTTTCGAATACCATCCCCGGCTGGAAGGCGTTTCTGACAATGCTCAGCGTTTTTCAGAGTGTGAGGTTCAGACGGGTTGGGACTGAGGATTAGCCTAGCTAGAGCGTTAAGCGGTGAACTTCCGCTTGGCGTTCTGGCGTAGCTAACCGGAAGTCCCAGTTTGACCCGAGCACGTTTCATCCATA
>NZ_JAGYGS010000167.1:0-622 GCF_018991185.1 Lactiplantibacillus sp. 7.2.4 | reverse complement strand
CTACCGATTTTTTAATATTATTTTATTCATCAATTTCCGGCGCCGACCCAAGCTCTGCCTGAATCATCCAGATTTTCTTCTCAATTGCGGTTTTGAGACCAATGAAAATATCTTGGGTACTGAAGTCTTTTTCAACATCGGATACTTCAATGCCGTGTTGGTAAAGGTCTTCCAAGTAACGATAGCCATCAACTAAGTGTGCGAGGCGTTCTGGGGTTGTTTTGTCCCATTCACCAGGCCAGTCTTGAATCTTAGTGTTTTCGGCCATTTCTTTTAAGGTGGAGTAAGGACTGCCATCAAGCGCAATCAGCCGTTCAGAAATGACATCGAGTTGGCTGTCAATTTCTTCCATGAACTCATCCATCAAGGGGTGCAACTTCAAAAAGTTGGGTCCACGCATGTACCAATGCGTCTGATGGATAATCATTGACATCTGGCTCAAATCGGCAACGAGTTGATTTAATACTGCTTTGGTTTTCGTATATTTCATTAGATTGGTCTCCTTTCGATATGGTTATTATAACTTAGTGGTAGCTTAATCTGAAACGTTATACACTGGCAAATTAAGTTATTTATAGCCCGTAGAATTAAGTCGTTTTGAAAAGATGGAGACGTTATATGG
>NZ_JAGYGS010000166.1:0-623 GCF_018991185.1 Lactiplantibacillus sp. 7.2.4 | reverse complement strand
GACGTTACTCCAAATTAACCAGCGACCGCTAAAAATACTCGACTGGCAAACACCGTATCAGGTGATGCTGACAAATTTGTCCAAAAATTCGGATTAAATTTGCAATCTACCCTATCAATAGAGTTTTAAAGCCGATAATATCGTTAGTGATCTTATATTCTCGTGTGACGCCACTCTGAAGTACACAAACACTGGAATCACGACTACTTACATCTATGCCAAAGACAATGCTCATTTTTAAACCCTCCTAAATAGCTGTTAGTGGTTGGAACGTATTTACTAAGGTAATTATTTCTAATTTTCTAAACTGGACATCAAGTGTCGACATTCTTCGAAGAGAATACTAACTACTAAGTAAAACTGCCTGTTTTAAGGACGACGTCAAGCGTCTAAACTTCTTACGGCATATAGTTTCACCACTATTTAAAGTTTAGAACAAAACTAATATAGCGAATCAACTATCCCGTCGGATAATCGATTCACTATAAAGCTTAGAATGTTTTAAGGGTGGTGGCTGTCTTTTCCCTTGTGAGGTGAGGCCCATGGGAACATTGAATAATCTTCAGGAAGGTTTCACAGTCAATGAGCGTCTTCCAGACACTCTCGTTGATGTTGCTGTTTGA
>NZ_JAGYGS010000165.1:0-630 GCF_018991185.1 Lactiplantibacillus sp. 7.2.4 | reverse complement strand
TTCTAAGGCCTGATAATTGGCAAACTCTTTACCATGATCAACAGTAATGGATTTTACTTGGGGACCGAAGGCCCCCATAAACTTGCCAAAGGCGGTGTTTAGAGCCTTAGCCGTTCTATTAGGGGCTTTGATGGCCCATAGAAGTCGGGTCTTACGTTCTACGAATGTAACCAGACATGATCGTGGCTCACTTCGACTAGAAAGCACCGTATCTACTTCCCAATGACCAAAAGCTAACCGTTGATTAACAGTTGTTGGCCGTTGTTCGATGGAAGTCCCACTTGTAAATTTCCCACGATTTTCGCTCACTCGGTGCTGGCGGACATTCCGATTGGGTAGATCAGTTAATTTGAAGGGGAGCCAGCCACGATTAAGCCAATTATAAATTGACGCAGTGCTCAAGTTATAAGCGGCCGCAATGGTTTCTGGTGACCAGGTTAATCGTAAGTGATTGGTAATTAAAGTCGCTAATGCTGCCGTCAGCATCGAACGACGACCGCAATTCCGCCTTTTGCGATCTGCATCTTGCTGAGCTAATTCTGGATCATAAGGTTTAACCCGGTCCAACTCATAGCTAATCGTAGCTTTGGCGACGCCTAAGGCGTCAGCCATTACTTGGTAAGATTTATT
>NZ_JAGYGS010000164.1:0-644 GCF_018991185.1 Lactiplantibacillus sp. 7.2.4 | reverse complement strand
TGGATGTAAGCTGATTCCTGAGACAACTTTTAAGAGAGGGTATAATGAATAAATCATCTCTCAAAAGGAAGGAATTTTTACATGCCAACTCGTTACGACAAAGAATTCAAACAAAACATTATCAACCTATATAAGCAAGGCGAATCAGCTGCCCAACTGGCCAGAGAATATGGCCTTGGCTATTCAACAGTTCATAAGTGGATCCAGGGCCAGGCCAAAACTCAATCCGGTAAATCGCCAGACGAAATCAAAGCGATGGAAAAGCGACTGGCTTCGCTGTCTGAGGAGAACGAAATCCTTAAAAAAGCCCTGGGCTTCCTTGCGCAGAAGTAACCAATATCTTTGATTACATTCACCAAGAAAGCCATCACCACCAGGTAACCAAGATGTGCCGAATCCTCGGTGTTTCCAGAGCTCAGTATTATCGTTATCGATCCCCCAAACCTTCAAAACGCCGGGCCGAAGATGCGGGCTTGAAACAACGGATTCTGCGGATCTTTGCGGAATTTAAGCAGCGATACGGTGTCATGAAGATCCACCATGAATTGAATCTGGAACTTCAACCACTGCAGCTTCGGTGCAGTCCACGACGGATTTCCCGGCTCATGAAGGAACTGGATATCCACTCCGTTACCGTCAATAAG
>NZ_JAGYGS010000163.1:0-661 GCF_018991185.1 Lactiplantibacillus sp. 7.2.4 | reverse complement strand
GTTGCCTGGCTTGTTGCCCTTTTAACTGCTTTTGGATTTTCTCGATCTGACTGTTCTTAATCGTCGGATCGGCTTTGCATTCGCCAAAAAAGAGTTGTTTAGTGCCATCATGCTTTAAAACCCGTTGTAAGTGATGATTTTCTAACTGATCTAAGCTAAGCTGTCCCGATAAATAAGCTAGTCCTTGTTGATGTTCTTGGGGACTGAACACCTGTGGTGGATTTGCTTGCCACTGTTCAATTGTTTCAGCCTGACATGGCTTTAAAACAGGATCATAGTACATCACGGCTGTATAGGCTTGTTCCTGTTTAGTCATTGGTAATTCATCTAAATCGCCTTTGGGAAAGGCCCTTTTCAATACTTCATGGTATTGCGTTTTAATGACTTGCTTAACAGCCATGATTGTTCGCAAATCTTTGACTGCGCGAGTAATCTTTTGCTGCTCGGTTGGTGAATACTTTTCTAGTAGACCTTGATCAACGTGTTCTAGACTTTCTAAGCTATCATCATGAATCATCAGCGTATATTTAAGCTCGATTTTGACTTCCTTTTCTTGTTGCATTAATAACTTAAAACCAACGTATGGCCGCTTAGTAAAGGTCAATAATTGTTGGGTCAACAAATCATCACGAATATTCATTAAACGTTCGTTTAATTCACT
>NZ_JAGYGS010000162.1:0-680 GCF_018991185.1 Lactiplantibacillus sp. 7.2.4 | reverse complement strand
AGAACCTGTCTAATATCTTTTGAGCATCACAATCAAATAAGCTAAAACAACCATTTGGCGACTAGTACTAAGATGTCGTTCGCAATTTTTCCAAAGGCGCCGACATTTATCTAGCCAACTAAAAGTACGTTCCACTAACCAGCGTTGCGGAAGCACTTCAAATTTATGTAATTCATTACGCTTAGCCACCTGTACGGTGGCTTTTAAATTGGAATGAACAGCGGCGGAAAAGTTGTTCCCAGTGTACCCACCATCAACTAGTACTGTTTTGACGTGATTAAGATGTTCACGATATAACGTCAACATAGCAATGGCTCCTTGACGATCAGACACATTAGCCGTAGTAATGTGAATAGCTTGTGGTAAACCATTGATATCAACTGCTAAATGGCGCTTAATATCGGAAACTTTTTTACCTGCATCATAACCTTTATGCTCAGCAGTATCTGCATTTTTTACGCTTTGGGCATCGATTATAATAAATGTCGTTTTGGCTGAGCGTGATTGTAAATTACGCTGTTGAGCGATAATTTTTTTAAACAGTTATCAAGTAGCGATGCCTCTGTGACAAAAGGCGATGCAGACCAAAGCTTGTAGTAATTATAGACGGAATGCCATTCAGGAAAATCACTTGGAACTTGTCGCCATTGACAACCTGTTTTTAGGACATAGATAATCGC
>NZ_JAGYGS010000161.1:0-680 GCF_018991185.1 Lactiplantibacillus sp. 7.2.4 | reverse complement strand
TAAATGAGCGGGAGCTCCCGCTCAAACTCACCCCGCACTCGCCGTGAGGCAGGAAAGCAAAGTTTAGGAAACTTTGGCTTTCAGCCAATTCAGTGTCTGGGTTTGGTTAGTCAATCAACTCCTTAAAGCCTCAAAAAGGGACTAACTGCTAAAGCAGTAAGTCCCTTTAATTCGATTTACCGTTGACTGACGGCCATTAAACAGCTCCAATACTCATCAGCGGTTAAATTAAAGCCATAGACCAAATTCAAAGGCTTGGACCATCTAATTCATCATGTTGCCCCTCTGAACGCTCCTGTGGCCTCTGAGGGGCTTTTTTAGATAGTTCCTTTAGTCCAGCTCGCTCTAGCCACTCATTTGGTAAGCCAACACCTAATTTGCGCTGTAAGAACCGGTCAACGCTCCGAACAATTCCTTGTAACGTATCCACTAATTTTTGGAGCTTCTCATTTTTCTTGCTTAAATCATAATTATTGTCTTTAACTTCAAGCAGTTGATAATTTAGGTTTTGATTATCAAGTTTTAAACGGTTCTGTTGTTGATTATAAATATCACTGACAGCTGCTCGAGATTCTAAGTCATGAAGATCACTTTTTCTAACAACCACTTTATCCTTGCTTAAAAAAGTAGGTTTGCTCTCAATTTCCTGCTGATCACGAGGTTTAAGTTCAGCAAGGCGT
>NZ_JAGYGS010000160.1:0-722 GCF_018991185.1 Lactiplantibacillus sp. 7.2.4 | reverse complement strand
AGTGATTTAGGAAACACTAAAACGAATTGGCTTGCACTAAAAAATACAGCAGTGACTAATACACCGGGTGGGTGGAATGCCTACTAGTAAATAAGGGAGGATTAAAAGATGGCACAAAGGAGAATGTTTAGTAATACGATCACGGATTCTGATTTATTTATGGACATGCCTAAGTCAGCTCAGCTACTATATTTTCATTTGAATATGCATGCTGATGATGATGGGTTTGTGGGTAATACAAAATCCATTATGCGGATGACTGGTTCAAGTGACGATGATTTGAAAATTTTGTTAGCCAAGCAGTATCTTATTCCGTTTGAGAATGGCGTCACTGTGATTAAAGATTGGCATATTCATAATTACATCCGATCAGATCGTAAGCACCCCACGAAATATACTAGTGAGCTTAAACAATTAGAGCTAAATGAAGACGCTAGTTATAGTAAATTACCTTTCGGTAGTCAAGTGTCAACCAACGGTCAACCAAATGACGGACACTTGGTAGGCAATTGTCATACCGAGGTTAGGTTAGGTAAGGATAGGTTAGGTAAGGTTAGTAAAGGTAAGTATATAGAACCAGGTAAGCCCAATCCAGGCAAAGCCAAACCAACACGACACAAATATGGACAATACCAGAATGTCTTACTGACGGATGAACAATTGGAGAAACTCAAATCGGAGTTTCCTTCTGACTGGCAGGGCCGAATCGAACGCGTTTCTGA
>NZ_JAGYGS010000016.1:0-60558 GCF_018991185.1 Lactiplantibacillus sp. 7.2.4 | reverse complement strand
ATACAAAAACGCAGATCTCAAAGTTCAGGCAGTTAAGTGGAATAGTGATGGTACTGGCGATTATCAACCAGTGACCAGTTTACAGGGATTGCAGCTATTGGCTAACTTACCAGCTGGCACCACGACGAGCGTAACGATACAAATTGGGGCGAATTATCGGGAAATACTGCAATTTGATTTTTCACCACTACAAAGCGTTCAATTGTATGATCTTAACTTATACACCTTTTATTGGGGTGCCGTGACCGATAAGCAATTACAGCTGCTTGCTAGTTTGGATCCGAGTCAAATCCATAATTTGGAATTTTCCTCACCAAACAAATACCTATCCAATCCGTACGGGATGACGAATCGCCAGTTTAATATCTTGGTGCCGTTCGTTAAAGCGGCGATTGAAAATAGCGGCAAGGCATCGCAAATGATTGGATTTTCGGGTAATCAGATCAGCGATTTTAGCGGTTTGAAATCGCTGGTGCCAACCACGGACGGGCAAGTTACTGGCCTTTTTGAGTATATTTATCTGCAGAATAAGGTCTCCTATCGACCCGGTGACACCGTCGAGGTTACCTCAGAGCTGACGGGGCTTCAAGGTGAATCATTGAATTATACGGCGCGGTACTATCAAGATGATGGCACCGCCAATGGCAAACTCGTGCAGGCCGATGCGCACCTGGCGACCGTCACTGATGCCGATGGTACCACTCATGAAGTTTGGAAATACACGTTGGTTAATCCGAAAGTCAATAATGGCTACTTGATTTATGGAACCTTTTATTATGCGGACGGAATTTGGAAGCGCTATTATACGGATGCTGCGGGTAATCCAATCGACTATTTTAACATCGCTGCCGGTGCACTTGTTTATCAGCCGGTGACGAGTTCTAAAGCTCAGCTGACGTTTAACCCCAGCGAAGTTGTGATGGGACCCGATGCGAGTTGGAATTATCTGGCGCATATTGCCAGTGTGACAGACTATGATGGCAACGCCATTGAGTCCAGTGCTTGGGGCGATTTGTCCATCAAAAACATGACGCCCCTGCCAGACTTAACCACTGCGGGCGTTCAGAACGTGACGTTCACCTATACGGATAATCAAGGCAACGAACTGACGGCAACAGCCGTCGTCAAAGTGGTGGCAAGCCAGGCCAGCATTACGGCCAAAGCCCCACAGACGGTTTGGCCTCGAGAAGTCGGCAAGCTGTCAGTAGCGGATTTGGTTCAGCAAGTTACCGATGCGACTGGCCAGGTCGTGACCGATGTTACCAACGTTGCCATGACACCGATTGACAAAACGCAGGCGGGACCACAAGCGATTACATTGACCTATACGGATGCGGTAGGTAATAAAGTAACCGCAATAGCCATGGTTACGGTTGATTTAGCTGAACTGAAGACCGCGCCTGTTCAATTGGTCGCCGGACCAAACGCACAGTGGCACTACGGGATGAGTGTTGCCGGCGTGACGGATAGTGTAGGCAATCCGGTTGAGGTTGATCAAGCAACGATTAACGTCATTAATGCACCTAATCTGAGCCCCGAATTGATTGGTCAGCCACAAACCGTTATCTTGGCATATGTGGACGACCTTGGGCGCACACAACAGGTTAATGCAATTGTGACGACAACCAAATCACAGGCCCAGTTGGTTGGTCGGGATGTCACCCTCATCGCTGGTCCAGCAGCTGATTGGACGCTAAGTGATAGTGTGGACTGGTCCAAGAGCTTGATGAGTGATGGCCAACCGCTTTCTGAGTCCGACGTGTCTGAGGTGACAGCTGATTTGAAGCCGAATCTGCAAGTTCCAGGTCAGTATGCCTTGCAGTTGAGTTACGTCGATGCTGCCGGCAACTTAATTACTGGAACGGCCACTGTTAATGTGATTGCTTCGCAAGCAGTGCTGCAGGTGAAAAATAGCCAAATTAAGGTCGGTAGCGTTTGGCAAGCTGGCGACAACCTTGTTCAGGTCACTAATCAGAACGGTGAAGCGGTTGGCATTGATCAGCTAACGGTGACTAAATCGGTAGATACGAGTGTTGCCGGGGTGTATCCAGTGACTTACACGTATACGGATGCAGTCGGTAATGTGTTAACCGAAACGGCCTTCATCACCGTTGTTGAAGACCCAACCGACCCGGATGATGGTGGCGGCACGACTGACCCCGGTGATGGCGGCGGCACAACCGAACCCGGCGATGGCGGTGGCACAACCGACCCCGGCGATGGCGGTGGCACAACTGACCCCGGTGATGGTGGCGGCACGACTGACCCCGGCGATGGCGGTGGTACAACTGACCCCGGTGATGGCGGCGGTACGACTGACCCCGGCGATGGCGGTGGTACAACTGACCCCGGCAACGGTGGCGGCACGACCAATCCAGGTGATGGCGGTGGTACAACTGATCCAGGCGATGGCGGCAGCACAACTGACCCCGGTGAAGGTGATGGCATTACTGACCCGGGTAACGGGGGTGATACGACCAATCCTGATGATAATGTCGACACGACTAATCCTGATAAGCAACCGGTCATTGATGATGGTGAGGCCGATGTTATTGATAAGCCAGATTTGAGCGGCAATGCTGGCTCAAATGGCGATAACGACAATACCGGGTCCAATCAAGCTCGTCCAGCGACGCAACCAAGTCAATCTCAGCAGCGCGTAAGTTTGATGTCTAAACATCAGGTGACACCAGCGACTGAGACAATTGCGAAGGCTAAAATCCAACCGGCGGCAGCAAGTGCGGTTGCGGGCGTAGATCATGCCCAAGCGAAAAGGCAAGCAAAACTGCCGCAAACGAATGAAGCACCGTTCGAGTGGGCCGCACTCATGGCCGGGCTCATTGGACTGGTCGGCGCGTTAGGCTTCACTAAACGGCGGCGCCACAACAATTAACAAAGGGTCTTTAAGCTTTTGAAAAGGACCGCGAGTTCTCAATCAAATGAGAATTCGCGGTCCTTTTTTGACTGACATTGTTATCAGCGCCTGATTAAACTAGTGTCGATAACTTAGTCTTCTGATTCAAATGACAATTCCGTCATCGACAGCTCCAAGTCGTCGAGCACGTCATTTTCACTCAAAAATTGTTCCCAGGCGGCTGGCGTTTGTTCGCGGGTGTGGGGGACGATCTTGTCATGAATGTTGGCGATGACCTCGTCCAACATTTTATCGGCTTGCCGGGCGATTTCAGCGTCATTATATTGTCGAGCGGGTGCGCGGTCGGCGTTTTGGCGATTGAGAAAATCGGTTGCCTTATCCATAAAAATGGTGATGACCTGGGAGTTATCAGCCAGGTATGTTTTTAGTGTTTCGTTATCCACAGTGTTGTTCCTTTCTTCGTTGAGTCGTACCTCTAATATACCACGCTGTTCTGAATTTAGCTGGCCTAAATCTCAGTAACCGGCTGAGCCAATCAGGTCCTGCTAGGAACTCGGTGGCAATCACACAAAACGTTCGGATTGTAAACGCTTACGAATATCTTTTCACAAAGCTGACACTTTGGAAATGGTTCACAAGCTAAAACATTTAAAACACCGGTATAATCCCGTTCATAGCGATAATTACGTTTAAATTTTTCAAAAAAGTAATTTATTTTTAAAAAATTAACAAAAATGTGAGCGGTTGCGTTATAATACTTGTGAGTTAAGTAACTAAGTGTTTCAGATATCTCACAACAAGAAGTTCAATGGAAGAAGGATATTGATATGGATAAGAAGCAACGCAAAATCGTTATCGTCGGTGATGGCTCAGTCGGTTCCTCATTTGCATTTTCGTTGGTCCAAAATTGTGCGCTCGATGAATTAGTGATCGTTGATTTGGTCAAGCAACATGCTGAGGGCGATGTTAAAGATTTGGAAGACGTTGCCGCGTTTACGAATGCGACGAATGTTCATACTGGTGAATACGCGGATGCCCATGATGCCGATATTGTGGTGATTACGGCCGGGGTGCCCCGCAAGCCTGGTGAAAGCCGACTTGATCTGGTCAATCGGAATACCAAAATCTTGGAATCGATTGTTAAACCAGTAGTGGCTAGCGGATTTAACGGCTGCTTCGTCATTTCAAGCAATCCCGTCGATATTTTGACTTCCATGACGCAACGGTTATCCGGTTTTCCACGTAACCGGGTAATCGGAACGGGGACTTCCCTTGATACGGCACGGCTCCGGGTCGCTTTGGCCCAGAAGTTGAACGTCTCGACGGATGCAGTTGATGCCGCTGTTTTAGGAGAACATGGCGACACGTCCATCGTGAACTTCGATGAGATCAAAATTGCTTATCAACCACTGAATACTGTCACGACCGTCGATGACCAGTTTAAGGCCGACATCGAACAAGCCGTTCGTGGCAAGGGTGGCAAGATCATTGAACAAAAGGGTGCGACCTTCTATGGGGTAGCCATTAGTTTAATGCAGATTTGCCGGGCAATTTTGAACGACGAAAGTACCGAATTGATTATCTCAGCACCATTAGCTGGGGAATACGGCATTCATGATTTATATCTGGGCTCACCAGCCATCATCAATCACAATGGGGTTGAAAAAGTGATCGAAGCCGAATTGTCTGACGACGAACGCGGCCGGATGCAGCATTTTGCCAGCAAGATGCTTGATATGATGAATGTCGCATCATAAGAATGAATTAGTGGGTAGGAGGAATTGAGATGACACTCAACAAAGTCAAATACCGGGATTTTCTAGCGCCGTTGATCGTCGGCCTGATTATCTGGTTCAGCAGTCCCATCAAGCCAGCGGACGTTTCAATGAACGCTTGGCACATTTTAGCCATTTTCGTGGCAACGATTATTGGTTGTATTACCCGGCCGTTACCAATTGCCGGTGTGGCCATCATTGGTTTGACCCTGACCGTTTTACTGGGCGTGGTGCCCATGGATACGGCGGTCGCAGGATTCGGGAGTAGTACCGTTTGGATGATCGCCATGGCCTACTTCATGTCCCGGGGCTTCATCAACACCGGTTTAGGCCGGCGGGTCGCGTTGGTGTTCGTGCGACTGTTTGGTAAACGAACCCTTGGATTGGCCTACGCGCTGATTGGGGTCGACTTGGTCACGGCACCCGCCACCCCAAGTAACACGGCCCGTGCCGGTGGGATCGTCTATCCAATTATTCAATCTCTGGCTGAAACGTTTGGTTCCGATCCGAAAGACGGGACGCAAAGTAAAATTGGGTCGTTTCTCGTGTTTGCCGAATTTCACGGCGATTTGATCACCAGTACGATGTTTATGACAGCGATGGCACCAAACTTGGTGGCTGTCACCTTAGCTAAGAGTCTTCACATTACCTTATCGTGGATGTAGTGGTTCCTAGCAGGGATCGTTCCCGGGATTATTTGTTTGTTGGTTGTGCCATATTTAATTTACAAAATGTATCCACCAGAAATCAAAGATACGCCCAATGCCAAGGAATGGGCTGACAATGAGTTAAGCAAAATGGGCAAGATGAGCTTACCTGAAAAAATCATGGGCGCTGTCTTCCTATTAGCCTTAGTTTTGTGGATGTTATCAAGCTTTATCGGTTTGGAAGCCTCATTAGTTGCCTTCATGGCCGTTTCATTGCTGTTAATTGCTGGGGTATTGTCCGTTGACGATGTCTTGCACGAAACTGGTGCTTGGAACACGTTGGTTTGGTTCTCGATTTTAATCTTCATGGCCAATGAGTTAAACAAACTCGGGTTTATTCCGTGGTTATCAGGTGCCATTGGTGGCGCGCTGAAAGGCTTCAGCTGGGGCATTGTCTTGGCAGCGTTAGTGCTGTTCTACTTCTACAGTCATTATTTGTTTGCCAGTGGGACGGCCCACGTGTCTGCCATGTAAGGCGCATTGCTTGGGGTGGCGGTTTCTGCCGGTGCTCCCGCGGCCTTTTCAGCTTTGATGCTCGGCTTTACCGGGTCAATCTTTGCTTCAACGACGCATTACGCGAATGGTCCGGCCAGTGTGCTCTTCGGTTCGGGTTATGTGACGCAAGGTAAGTGGTGGCAGTTAAACTTCGTACTCGGTCTCTTCTACTTAGTTGTTTGGGGTGGCGTTGGTGCGCTCTGGATGAAAGTAATTGGCATTTGGTAGACTGAACGACTGAAAAAACAGGTACCAAGCTGCCGCGAACCGGTCAGCGTTGGTACCTGTTTTAGTAAGCTACATTTATGATTGAAGTGGGGTGGCTTGGTCTTCTTGTAAGACGCGGTTGGCTACGGCTTCGTCAATAATGATGTCCGTGAGCAGGTGTCCCCGCAGCGCACCCAGCAAGGCCTTACTTTTAAACTTGCTTTTGATGACGCCAAAGCGCCGGGGCACCTTCAAAATGGCGGCCATCTTAGCGCCGAATAACTTGTCATGGTCGGTGTTCAAGATCCGGCCGTTGATATCGTAAGGCCGGCCGTAAAGCATGCCAGCGACGGCCTCAGGATCCGCGCCACTCAAGATGGCTTGTTGATGGGCTTTCCAAACTGGAATCGAGTCGATCGATGCCAAGGTCCCGATACCCGCGAACAACATGTCCATCCGGTCAAAATTACTGATGGCCGGGGTAATGGCGGGTTCCTGGGCAAGTGCCTGGTGAGCCCGGTCATTAAACAGATAGAGTGGTGCTGGAATCGTCACGTACTTCGCGCTGAACTTTGCAGCCGCTTTTTGTACGAGTGGGGTCGACCCATTGGCAGCGTTGGTTTTCAGGTTGTCACCCATGAACTGCGTAAACAGCAAGTCATCGCGGGTGCTAATCTGAAAGTTGTCGATGACGCTGAGAACGGTGCCGCCCCACGCCACGCCGATAATCTGACTTTGCAAGATTTGATGTTGAATCTCTTCTGCGGCGAATTGAATGACATGGCGTTCATCGTCACTGGTCGTATCGGCATCTTTAATGATGTAAATGTGATCAATCGGAAATTGTTTTTTGAATTTGGTTTCTAGTTCGCCATTGCGCTCGATGGGGGTGTTGATGCTGATTTTTACTAACCCGGTCGCCATTGCTTCGTCCAGATATTTGGAAATCAAGTAACGACTGACTTGATATTTTTTAGAAATTTCAGCAATGTTGATTTTCGATAAGTAGTAATCATGGGCAATCCCAATGAGCAGGCGGCGATGGTTCATATCGTCCATATCGATGACCTCTTCGTTTAAAGATAAGTTCATTATACCAGATAAACGGCATTTTAAAAATTTAAAAAATACAGATTAAATTTGATATTTTTTAAAAATGGTCGTACACTGAATTTAACAAAGATGAACGGTATTTTGACGAAAGAGAAGGCATGACAAAATGGTTGAACAAGATGAAATTTTAAAGCTGCACGCGGCGCATACCGGCGTGTTGGAAGTCAAATCGGATTTGGCAGTGACGGACAAGGCAGAACTCGGACAGGCTTACACTCCGGGAGTTGCGGTGATTTCGAAGCTGATTGCGGCCCATCCCGAATTAAAGGCGAAGTACACGATGAGTGGTAAATTGGTCGCCTTGATCACGGATGGTTCGGTGTCTTGGGACTCGGCAACATCGGCCCGGCTGGTGGTTTGCCGGTCGTAGAAGGTAAGGCTTTACTCTACAAAAACTTAGCTGGCATCAACGCGATCCCGTTAGCGCTCAATCAAGTCAGCGTTCCTGAAATGGTCAAGACCATCAAGAACCTGTCGCTTTCGTTTGCTGGGATTCATCTCGAAGATATTACGGCGCCCAAGTGTTTCGAGTTGGAAGCCGCGCTCAAAGCTGAGTTGAACATCCCGGTCTACCATGACGACCAAGAAGGGACGGCCATCGTGGTGTTGGCAGGACTGATCAATGCCGCCCACGTGGTTGGCAAATCCTTACAACAGCTGCGAGTCGTTGTGAATGGCGTTGGGGCCTCTGGGTTGGCCACTGCTCGTTTGCTGGCGGCAGTCGGCGTCAAACAACTGACACTGGTCGACGTATACGGCGTCGTGACTGCGGATGATTCGCGCTATAACCGCTATCAACGGGACTTAGCTAAGCAACTCGGCACACCGGCAACGTTGAAGGGCCAACCTTTGGCAAAGGTCATGGCGGACCAAGACGCGTTTATCGGTTTGTCAGATGCCAACGTCTTGTCCGCCGGCGCCGTGCACTTGATGAATCATGATCCAATCATTTTCGCGTTGGCGAACCCGGTCCCAGAAATCGACCCAGCCGTTGCTGAAAAGGCGGGTGCGGCAGTGATTGCGACCGGCTCAAGTCAGTATCCTAATCAGGTCAATAATATTTTGGCCTTCCCAGGATTATTCAAAGGATTACTCGAAAATGGAGTCAAACAAGTCGATGATGACCTGCAAGTAAAAATCGCCAAGGCGTTGGCGGCGACGGTCAAAAATCCGACCGCGCAAGCCATTGTCCCCAGCGTGTTTGATTCAGCCGTGGTGCCAAACGTGACGGCCGCGGTTGCCGCTTCAGCCGAGACTAGTCAAGCATAGGAGGGTTACAGATGACAGCGCAAGTCGTTGAGTTACAACTGAATAATTCACGCGAACGCACCCAGTGGCAACAATTCTTAAGCTCACTGGATATCACTAATTTCAGTGATCAGAAAGTGGATAAAATCGACTTGACCCTGGGCTTGATGGAAGACGACCAGTTAGTCGGGACCGGCTCATTAGCGGGAAACGTGCTGAAATACGTCGGCGTTTGTAATCGGGATAGTCAGCCGGGAGCACGGTTCAATCAAATCGTGAGTGCACTAGTCAGCCGTGCGTTTCAAGCCCAACAGTTTCATTTGATGGTCTTCACGAAAGCTAAGTATTCGCAGAGCTTTCAACACGTAGGCTTTAAAGAGCTGGCGCACTCGGATGAAGCGGCGGTGCTTGAAAACGGGACGCCGGATATTGCTGATTTTGTTCAACAGTTACCGACGATTCCGGATCAGGAAAATAAGCGCATTGGTGCGATCGTGATGAACGCCAACCCGTTTACTCAGGGCCATCGCGAATTGGTCGCTCAAGCGGCTGCGGCCTGTGACTTGGTGTACGTCTTCGTGGTCGCCACCGACGCTAGTTTATTCAAAACTGCCGAACGGCTTGAGTTAGTTCGACAGGGCACCGCAGACTTGGCGAATGTCCGGGTCGTCAGCGGGGGCGATTATCTGGTCAGTGCCGCCACATTTCCCGCTTATTTCTTAGACTCAGCGGAAAGTGCCATTAAGGCGCAAACCACCTTGGACGCACGGATCTTCCGCAATCAGTTAGCGCCACGACTGCACTTGACGACCCGCTTCGTTGGCACTGAGCCAACCTCGCGTACGACTGGCATTTACAACCAGGTGCTACAACGCGAGTTACCGCCAAAAGTGGTATTACAGGTAATTCCGCGTAAAACGGTCGGGACCGAGCCCATCTCAGCCCGCACCGTTCGCCAGGCGATTCAAACCGGCGAGTTAACTAAGTTAGATCAACTCGTACCGTCCACGACGGCACGTTTTATTAAAACTCATTTAGCAACATTACAGAAGCGTATTCAGGAAGGAATGAAAATTAATGGAAATTAAGACTACGGCTGTGGCCGGAACGTTGGAATCTTCCGATATTCAAATCATGTTGGCTGCGGGAGGCACTGGCATTCAGATTGACTTGGAATCAGATGTCATCAAGCAATTTGGGGCCCAAATCAAACAGGTCATCACGACGACGCTGCAACAACTCGGTATCGAAAATGCCAAGGTCAAGGCAGTGGATAAGGGTGCGTTAGATTGTGTCATCAAAGCACGGACGATTACCGCTGCTCAACGCGCATTGGAACAAACGACACCAGCATGGGAGGTCTTATAATGGCTGAAAAAGAAGAACGCTTACGGCGGACAATGATGTTTGTGCCGGGGAATAATCCGGCCATGGTCAAAGACGCGGGAATCTATGGCGCCGATTCAATCATGTTTGACCTGGAAGATGCCGTCTCAATGGCTGAAAAGGATGCGGCTCGGGTCTTGGTCTATGAAGCCCTTAAAACGCAAGATTACGGCAATGCTGAATTAGTCGTGCGGATCAATGGCTTGGATACGTCGTACTACGCCAATGACGTCAAAGCAATGGTCAAGGCGGGCATCGACGTGATTCGGTTGCCAAAGGTCGAATCCGCTGAAATGATCCAACAACTCGAAAAAGACGTGGCTGCAGCGGAAACTGAATTTGGCTTGCCAGTTGGCACGACTCATTTGATGGCCGCCATTGAAAGTGCCAAAGGGGTCTTGAATGCGCCAGCGATTGCCGCTGCTTCTGATCGGATGATTGGGGTCGCGTTATCCGCTGAAGATTACACCACTGACATGAAGACGCACCGTTATCCGGATGGTGCCGAACTTGAATTTGCCCGCAACATGGTCCTCCACGCCGCACGGGCCGCTGGAATTGCCGCCTTCGATACGGTCTTCACGAATATGGCCGACCCAGATGGGTTCTACCGTGAGACGCGGCACATCCATCAACTCGGATTTGATGGGAAGTCATTGGTCAACCCACGGCAGATTCCAATGGTCAACTCGGTCTATGAACCAACCAAGGATGAAGTCGTTAAGGCCCAAAAAGTGATTGCCGCCATCGAAGAAGCCCGTATCAAAGGTTCCGGAGTCATCTCGATGAATGGTCAAATGGTCGACCGGCCAGTCGTCTTGCGTGCACAGCGGGTCATGCAGTTAGCCAAGGTTTCCAACTTACTTGATGAGGAGGGCAATTACATTGAAAAATAGCGTAAACCGTGAATTACCAGATGAATTATTGTCGAAGTTAAACTACCAGGGCTTCGAATCCACTGAAATCGGCCATCCCGAAATTCAGCGGGTCGCCCCAAAAGTCCACGTTTCAACCGGTGATGATAAGGTCGTCGATTCGATCAAAGACGTGGTCAAGGCGACCGTCAAAGATGGCATGACGATTTCATTTCACCACCATTTTCGGAATGGGGATTTCGTCTTCAACCAAGTCATGCGGGCAATCATTGATGCCGGTATCCAAGACCTGACTTTGGCACCTTCCTCATTAACGGGTGTCATGAACGATATGGTGATCGAAGCCATCAAGGCGGGGACGATTACCAACATCACTAGTTCTGGGATGCGTGGCTCACTTGGCGACTTCGTTTCACACGGTGGCTTGAAGAACCCGGTCATCTTCCGTTCACACGGTAACCGGGCACGGGCCATCGAACACGGCGATATTAAGATCGACGTGACTTTCCTGGGGGTTCCAAATGCGGATCGGTTAGGTAATGCGAATGGGATGGCTGGTAAAGCAGTCTTCGGTTCATTGGGCTACGCGTTAATGGACGCGCAATACGCCGATCAAGTGGTCTTACTCACGGATAACCTAGTTGCTTATCCAAATACGCCAGCTTCAATCAAGCAAACGCAAGTTGATTACGTGGTCAAAGTCGACCAAGTCGGTGATCCAGACAAGATTGGTTCTGGTGCAACGCGCTTTACCAAGGATCCAAAGGAATTGAAGATTGCGCAGACGGTCAATGACGTCATCGTCAACTCACCATACTTCAAGGACGGCTTCTCATTCCAAACTGGTTCCGGTGGTGCCGCCCTGGCCGTAACCCGCTACTTACGCCAAGCCATGCTCGATAATCAAATCAAAGCATCGTTTGCACTCGGTGGGATTACCAAACCAACTACCGACTTGCTCGAAGAAGGGTTAGTCGACAAAGTCATGGACGTTCAAGATTTTGATAAGGGCGCCGCGGCTTCAATGCACGCCAACCCAAATCAACAAGAAATCGATGCTTCCTGGTACGCGGATACTGACAACAAGGGTGCGATGGTCGACCAATTAGATGTCGCCATTCTCAGTGCCTTGGAAGTCGACAACCATTTCAACGTCAACGTCATGTCTGGCTCTGACGGGGTCATTCGGGGTGCAATCGGTGGTCACCAAGACGCTGCGACGGCCAAGTTAACGATTATTTCTGCGCCACTCGTTCGGGGCCGGTTAGCCACGATCGTGCCGGATGTTACGACGGTCGTGACACCAGGCGATTCGATTGATGTCGTAGTCACTGAATATGGGATTGCCATCAACCCACGGCGGCAAGACTTGGTCAAGGCATTGAGCCACGTTCCAGGTGTGCCCGTTTACACGATTGAAGAACTTCAACAAATGGCCGAAAAGAAAGTCGGTCAACCACAACCACTTGAATTCACAGATCGGACTGTCGCATTGATTGAATATCGCGACGGCACGATTATTGATACGATCAAAGCGGTTAAGGACTAACCTAATACTGATTAATAATGACCTTGCTGGTAAATTGCCAGTTGGGTCATTTTTATTTAAGGTAAATCAATCTGAATTGAGCAGGGGCGTTCGATGGCAATTATGTCCAATGTGAGCCTAAAAGCGACGAAATATGTAGTACAATATAAATAGTTGCAAGTTGTGCTTGTTATCATTTAGTGTTAAAAATGATTAAATCATGCCAGTTTTTAAGTTCAAGAGCTACCAGCTGAGACCCGCTGGAAACAGTGCGAGTCAACGTAAACATGCAGCGATAGGCTCATCCTACTCCGGCTTCCAGGCATTCTGGGCAATGGCCGGAACGTGGTGGACACAGATTTAAGCCGAAGCCCACGTCTTAAATACTGGTCTTTCACGTTGCCCGCGATATGGATGAAACGTGTTCTGGTCAGACTGGGACTTCCGGTTAGCTACGCCAGAACGCCAAGCGGAAGTTCGCCGCTTAACGTTCTAGCTAGGCTAATCCTCAGTCCCAACCCGTCTGAACCTCACACTCTGGGAATCACTGGGCCTTGCCCCGAATACCTTCCAGCCGGGATGGTATTCGAAAGGCAGACATGTGCGGGCCCAACTTTTTGATGGATTGGTCATTGATTCTTAACATACGGTTATTTTGAGCATTCAAACTGTAAGGTGAGCTACTGATTTTCACTAAGTTATCCTAACTTGTATTTGAACATTATAAACCAATAGCATCACTGAGCATTGTTGTCTTTTCTAGTCGACCGAGATTACAAACCTTGAATCCAAGATGAAAGGCAATACGATCGGTAAATTTTAAAGCTAGTTACCAGTAATACTTATCAATAATCTTTAGACCGTCTTCACAGGATTTACGTGCCACAAATCAGCGTCATTGCTGATTAAGAGTTTATCTAAAGGACCTGTTTCCTAACATTCAGTGGTCAGTTGCACCCGGATAGGTGGCCGTTCATCCGCCATTCGAGCGGCTTCCCGACCGGAGGGGCTGGCTAACAATGCTCAAGGGCGAAGTTCTTCTTGTCCGGGTGGTCTTCCCGGGCTAGAAGAAGACTCGTATTTGAAATTGCGCAGTGGGCTTCTGCGTGAGTTCAAATCGATGTCCGCCCTGTTCCAGCGTTGTCAGCCAGCCCCGGAGGTCGGACTAAGACGCGCACCGGCTGACGAACAACAAACCAACTAACTGGCATGATTTAATCATCTATAATGCTGAATAATAACGAGCGCAACGCGTGTAGCGAATGATAAGGTGATGTGAGTGAATAATGATGGATCAATTTCCAAATTTTAAGCTATTTATCGATAAATACTTACCATGGCTGGCCGTGATTGGTTTTGTTGTGACGGTTGGTGCTAATGGTAATGTCTGGCTGTATTTTATGGCAGTGCTGATTGTATTCGTGGTGGTCGCAATTATTGACTTACTATTCAAATATTGGAACCACGCCAAAATTTTAGGCATCATGATTGTCCTTTTAGTGCTTGGATTATGGTTGAATCGCTAAGATTGGTGTTAGGTGGGCATATTCAGACTGTCTTTGTCAAAAACATCTCGGCTAATCGCAATTAGTAGGGGTGCTTTTTGTCTTGGTTCGCGATACCTTGTTTTTTGACATGGTTCGGTCATACAGCTAGGAGCGCTGTTGCTCAGCCGATGTGATTTCTTGTCGATTTTGGACTATGAAAAGGGCAAAAAAGTGCTGATTACGATTAAAATTAATCAGCAGAGATAAATCGTAACATGTGAAAAAATAAACATTTTTATCGTGAACGCAATTGAAGCAAGTTATGGGCCTGAAACAGCTGCTACATCAACCTCATAATTAAAACTTATAACTAAATTGGTGTTTGACTATAGTCTTCTAGAGGCGCTAAACTTAATTTATAAGTTGAATGTTATTTTTTCACACATTTAGTAAGCGCTTACCAACACATTAATTGGAGGTTATTAACATGACAGAATATCGTGTAGAATCAGATACTTTAGGCGAAGTTAAAATTCCAGCCACCGCGCTGTGGGGAGCCCAAACTGAACGGAGTCGCCATAATTTCCCAACTGGTACGAAGATGCCATTAGAAATTATCCGGGCACTCTTGCAAATCAAACGGGCCGCTGCCATTGCGAACAAGGAAGTTGAAGCAATGACCGCCGAAAAAGCTGATTTGATCGTAGCCGCCATTGATAAATTGTTGGCGTTAGACGATGAAGACTTGCGGAAGGACTTTCCGTTAGTTGTTTATCAAACTGGTTCAGGGACTCAAACCAACATGAACGTGAACGAAGTTGTGGCCCATATGGCCGGCAAACTCAACCCAGACGTTGAAATTTTGCCAAATGACGACGTTAACCATGGTCAAAGTTCGAACGACATTTTCCCAACGGCCATGAACATCACGGCTGCCGTGGCTGTCGATAAATTGATTGCAGCTGCCGAACACTTATTAGATGAATTAAAAGCTAAACAAAAGAAGTACTGGAGCGTTGTTAAGATTGGCCGGACCCATTTACAAGACGCGACGCCATTAACATTTGGCCAAGAAGTCAGTGGCTGGGCAAGTGATATCGAACATGACATTGCTTACTTGAAACAATTGAACCCAACCTTGGGCGAACTGGCCATGGGTGGTACGGCTGTCGGAACTGGGCTGAATGCGGCGCCACATTTTGCTGAAAACATTGCCGCTGCCATGAGCAAACTGTACGGCATTGAATTTACGGCAGACTCCAATAAGTTCTATGGCTTGGCCCATCATTCTGGTTTGAACGTGGTTCACGGTGCCATCAAGACGTTAGCGGCTGATTTGATGAAAATCGCCAACGACGTGCGGTTCCTCGCTAGTGGCCCACGGGCTGGATATGACGAATTGAACATTCCGGCTAACGAACCAGGTTCATCGATCATGCCTGGGAAGGTCAACCCAACTCAAGCTGAAGCCATCACCATGGCAGCGGTTCGGGTCATGGGGAATGACGTGGTCGTGGACTTAGCTTCTAGTCAAGGTAACTTTGAAATGAACGTCTACAAGACTGTGCTGATTGATGCCTTCTTGGAATCCGCCGAATTATTAGCCGGTACGATCACTGGTTTTGCAGACCGGATGATTGCTGGTTTGACGATCAACGAAGACCGGATGGCTGAATTAGTGGACCGTTCCTTGATGACTGTGACGGCGTTGTCACCACACATTGGTTACCATGACAGTGCGGTGATTGCCCAACAAGCTGAAAAAGCAGGCACGACCTTGCGTGAAGCGGCCATCAAGTCTGGTAAAGTTACAGCGGAACAATTCGACGAATGGATGGTTCCAATTGATATGACCAACATTGATAATTAAGGTAAACTAGTGATAGCGCTCCTGTAGCGAGTGGCGACTAGGCTGGAGACGGGTCATTGTTCCGCGAGTGGAATGGTGGCCCGTACCCGCTTATCGCTAGTTTACGGGGTGCGTAGATGAGTACCTTGAAAAATAAACTTAATGAAAATGGATCGATCCACATCGGTAACTCGGTGTGTGATGAATTGAGAGGAGTAATTTGATGGCTGACAAATTTACGTTTACGCCAACCGCTTTAGCGGATTTAAAAACAACCTATGACGTGGTCATTATTGGATCGGGTGGTGCTGGTTTGACCGCAGCGATTCAAGCCCACGAGCTTGGATTAAAACCGGTGATCTTAGAAAAAATGCCGAAAATCGGTGGCAACACGACGCGGGCTTCTTCGGGGATGAACGCCGCTGAAACCAACGTCCAATTGCATCACCACATCGTCGACAGTTTTGGCGACTTCTACGACGAAACGCTTAAAGGTGGCGGCAATCTGAATAACCAAGCACTGTTGAAGTTCTTCACGGAACACAGTGCATTAGCCATCGACTGGTTAGCCGACCACGGTATCGAATTAGACGACTTAACGATTACGGGTGGGATGAGTGTCATGCGGACTCACCGCCCAAGCTCGATGGCCCCAATCGGCGGCTTCTTGGTTACTGAGTTATTGAAACAAGTGGCGGCGGCTAAGTTACCATTGTTCACAGATATCAAAGTTGACCAACTGGTTCAGACGGATGGTAAAATTACCGGGGTCAAGGCAACCACCGCTAACGGTGCAGTAACCATCAATGCCGGTGCCGTCCTCTTAGCGACTGGTGGCTTCGGTGCCAACAAAGCCTTATTGGGTAAGTATCGCGATGACCTCAAAAATTATCAAACCACTAATCAACCGGGTGCGACCGGCGACGGTATCTTACTAGCCGAAGCCGTTGGGGCCAAGGTGGTTGATATGGACCAAGTTCAAGTACATCCGACTGTGCAACAAGATACGGACCATGCTTACTTGATTGGTGAAGCCGTGCGTGGTGAAGGGGCCATTTTAGTCGACCAGCAAGGTAAGCGGTTTGTCAACGAATTGGACACGCGTAAGAACGTGACCGCCGCCATCGACCAGCTCGGTGGTACCGGGGCTTATCTGATTTTTGACCGCGGCATTCGTGACCGGGTCAAGGCCGTTGAATTCTACGACCACATTGGTCTAGTCAAAACTGGTGCTGATTTGGCGGCATTAGCGACTGAAGCTGGTTTAGACGCTGATACGTTGACCCAGACGGTTGCGGACTGGAATCAAGCTGTTGCTAACCATGCGGATACTGCCTTCAAGCGGACAACTGGGATGGATCGTGACATTGCCAAAGGCCCATTCTATGCGATTCACATCGCACCGGCTGTCCATTACACCATGGGTGGCGTTGGCATCAACCCAGCGACCCAAGTTCTGGACAAACAGGACCAACCAATCAACGGCTTATTTGCAGCCGGTGAAGTCGTTGGCGGCTTGCACGGCAATAACCGGATTGGCGGTAACTCGATTGCCGAAACGGTCATCTTCGGTCGTCAAGCTGGACAACAGATGTTCAAATATTTACAGTAATTTCGTCAGCGGTCGTTGTGCGCTGAGCGGATAAATTAAGGTTGCTTTGAGAATTCAGTAATGGATTGTCAGGGCAACTTTTTTTGGTGTTGGAATTGATGACTGATCAAGCTCAAAATACAGCCCCAGATATCCTGTTAGTCATCCGGTAATCGCGCTAATCTGGACGCTAAAACCGGTTAACAAGGAAATATCGATTTGGATTCACCCAGCCACTAAGGCAAATTTACGCCAACTTGCACGGCTTCCTGCAATCCTGAGATGTCGGCTTTAGCGTCAGGATTTGAATAACAGGCAATATGACAAAATTCCCCAAATTCGGATAAAATCGGTTTCAAAATTCCGCATTTTCAGTTAAGCTGAGTGTATAAGTATTTATAATAGGAAGAAAGTGACAAGTATGGCGAGTATTTTTACGAGCGGAAAACCGCAGTCAATTACGGATATGTTGGCGGCAAGGGACCAGCGCGTGGCCTTTCAACAGGAACTGACGACTGCTCATCCGAAGTCGTCGATTGCGGCGATCAAGCTCAATATTCCGGGGCCAATCAAGAATAATGATGCGTTGCGGCGGCTGTTTTTAGCCGGTGTTCAGCGGTTTGAGGACCAGCTGGCGGATTATACGGTGGCGGCGGACTGGAATCATCCTGCGGGAAATGAACGCTTTTTGATTTTGCCACTAGATTTTGCGACGAGTAAGCGCGCGGCGGTAGCGTTTGAAGAGCAGGATTCGCTCGGACGATTGTACGATATTGATATTTTACAAACGGGTTCGCAACGTGCACTGTCGCGGACTGATTTGGGATTACCAAAACGGCGGTGCTTGTTGTGTGGGCGTGACGCCAAGGATTGCGCGCGGTCACGGCGCCATTCAGTGGCGGACTTGCAAGCAAAAATTACGGCGATGTATGACGCAGAATTCGGTGATCGCGTATGAATACACGGGATTTAGATTATTTTCGGGCACTGGTCGATTGTCAGAATTATACGATGGTTGCGCGCCAGTTCGCCGTTTCACAACCGGCAGTGACGCAGGCGATTCACCGGTTGGAGAAAGAATTTGCGGTCAAGTTGGTGATTCAAGACCGCCATCATCAACAGACGAATATCACGCGGGCGGGCCATCTACTGTATAAGAACGCCCAACAAATTCAAGCGAGTTTGCGCTTGGCCCATCAAGAAATTGATAGCGCTCAGCAAGCGGAGATTCGGTTTGGTCTACCGCCGATTATCGGGACGTTGTATTTCCCACAGATCGCTGAAAAATTGCTACAAAACGGGTTGTTACAGCAGTTGAAAATTACCGAGACGGGCTCGGACGAATTACTGCACAAACTGGTCAAAGGTGAAATCAATATTGCGTTATTGGGATCGTATCTGCCATTTGATTTGCCGACCGTACACGCGGTAAAGTTAGGGGCGCGACCTTTCAGCATCATTGTCAGTCCGCAAAACAGCTTGGCGACGCAGACAAGTATTGGTTTCAAAGATCTAGGACAAGCACAGTTTATCGGCCTGGATGGTAAATACGTTCATCCGCAAGCCTTTCAAGCCTACTGTGATTTTGCCGGGGTTCATCCGGAAGTCATTTATCGCACGCCTGATATTTCGTGGGTCAAAGCGCTGGTCAAAGCCAACCTCGGCATCAGCATGCTAGTCCGCGACGTCGTGAAACCAGATGATGGGGTGGTGTGCCTCGACATTGAGGACCAATTACCCGTCAGCTTCAACATTTCGGTCGTGACTCGCGCCGGCTACTTACCGACTGATGATGAACAACGTTTTATTGACCAACTGTTGAAAATGACCGTCTAATGGTTAGTTGTGATTGCGTCTGGCGCGACTATACGTGAGACAATCATTATGGATCAATGAAAATGACTGATTATTCGGATAACACCAAAAAACTCGCACGACCACAAATAAGTGGTGGTGCGAGTTTTTGTGCAGGTGTGCTTTAAATACACGTTGTGGTAGTTATTCTTTAACATTAAAAATGATCAAATCATGCTATTTTATGAATTCAAGTGCTACCAGCTGAGACCCACTGGAAACAGTGCGAGTTACCGTAAACTTTCTGTGGTGGCGACGTCCTACACCGGCTTCCAGGCATTCTGGGCAATGGCCGGAACGTGGTGGACACAGATTTAAGCCGATAAACCACGTCTTAAATACTGGTCTTTCACTAACCAAGCCAAAAACGCTTGCTAAGTGAAATTTCACCACTTGGCCTTGCCCAGAATGCCTTCCAGTCGGGATTGTATTCGAAAGGCAGACATGTGCGAACTCAACATTTTGTTTAATTAGTCATTGATTCATTGGTACACAGTTATTTTGACATTCAACTGTCAGTCTGATCTCTAATTATAGCTAAAGTTTCTTACTCATGCTGTCAGACAAGCGACTTCACTGCAGTTGTCAGAATTTTCTCTAGTTGCCCGAGACAACAAACTCCTGAATTATAGGCGAAAGAAATCTTGTCAACTAATTTCAAGACGAGTGGTGGTCACTGAAATTTGTGGCATTGAGATGAGTGAACAATATTCAGGTGATCTTCTCAGTGATTAAATGCCATCAGTCATCATCGATACCGATTAAGTATTTATCTGAAGGAGCCAGTCAATAAATATTCAATGATCAATTGTGCCAAGCTAGGTGGCCGTTCATCCGCCATTCGAGTGGCTTCCCGACTGTAGGGGCTGGCTGACAATGCTCAGTAGCCAAATTATTCTTAGTCGGAAGTGATTTTCTTCCGGCTTAGAATAAGACTCGTATTTGAAATTGCGCAGTGGGTTTCTGCGTGAGTTCAAATCGATGTCGGCTTACGTTCCAGCAATTGTCAGCCAGCCCCGGAAGTCGGACTAAGGCGCGCATCGACTGACGAACAGTAAGCCAACCACTGGCATGATTTAATCACAATTCATGATAAACTAATGCGCACAATGCGTTTCAAATACAACAACTTAGGATTCATTCGAATCGTCCTCATTGGGTGCCAACGTGTCGTGCATGATGGTCAATAATTGGTGCTGGACCGGCGTCAAAATGTGGGTCGTTCGGTAGACGATGCTGGTGATGAACTCTGGTGGTTCGGTATCCATCAAATCGAGGCGAACAACGTCTTTGCGGTAGTGATCGACGATTCGTGTGAAAAAGCCGACGCCGACGTTTTCGCCAATCAACTTCATCAACACGTGGGTGTCATTGGAACGAAAGACGATGTTGGGACGGAAATGATTCCGGCGCGTGAGTTTGTTGAACGCGGTGTTATGGATGAAATTACTATTAAAGAAGACAAAGTTCTCGCGGCGTAATTCATTGAAGTAGATTCGTTTGCGTTGGGCGAGTGGGTGGTCCTTAGAGACGTAAATACAGAAGGGCTGACGGTCAAATTCTTCCGCAATCAGGGTCTGATAAGCGAGTGGTTCGACTGAACCAAGTAAGGTCAAGTCCACTCGGCCGTCGCGCACGGCGTTTCGTAAGAAAATTGACCCGCCTTCCACCGTCTCCAGACTGGCAAGCAGTCCGGCTTCCGCCAATTTGGCACCGACTTTAGGAAAATAATGATTTTCAATAATCGGTGGTAATCCTAAAATAAGCCGATTTTGCGAAAGGTTATCAATCTCCTGATGAGCAATGCGCAGTTCGTGAAGCACGATTTTGGCGTGTTCCGCCAACTGTGCACCGCTCTCAGTGACGTGTAAGGTGTTCTGGATGCGATCTCGAATCACTAGGGGGGCACCGAACTCAGTTTCCAATCTTTTGATGGCAGTGGTAATGGTTGGTTGGCTCACATTGAAAGTTTTCGCAACTTTTGAAAAATTTTTTTGAGAAATTAATTCATCAAAATAAGCTAAGTCTTTTGTGTTCATTTTTTATCCTTTCTGAATCAGCGTTTATAGCGACCTTATTTAATTTATTTATATCATAACATAGTTTTGACTATAACATTTCCGGGGGTCTATAGTATGTTTTGTTAATTGATAGGAACAGTTTTCCTGCTCAGGCAAGTTTACTGACTGTTAACCAACTGTGTGGCAACCAAGCAATTTTGAGAGAGACATTCTCAAATGTTTGACGGACGACACGCTGGCTGTTATCTTATTGCATGTAAAATGATAAGAACAGTTTTTCCTGTTGATATAAGTTTATTGAAGCTCATTCAAAAATAGGAGGTCGCAGTAATGACAAAAACTGCAAGTACCATTTTAAATAACCCATTCTTAAATAAGGGGACTGCTTTTACTAAAGAAGAACGCCAAGCATTGGGCTTGACCGGGACGTTACCAAGTAAGGTTCAAACCATCGACGAACAAGCGACTCAAGCTTATGCGCAATTCAAGAGCAAGCCAAGTCGGTTGGAACAACGGATTTTCTTAATGAACCTGTTCAACGAAAACCGGACGTTGTTCTTCCACTTAATGGATGAACACGTGGTTGAATTCATGCCAATCGTTTATGATCCGGTCGTTGCTGATTCAATCGAACAATACAACGAATTATTCTTGGATCCACAAAATGCCGCCTTTGTTTCAGTTGATGCACCAGAAGATATTGAAGCTACTTTGAAGAACGCGGCTGATGGTCGCGACATTCGCTTAGTCGTTGTGACTGACGCTGAAGGAATCCTTGGTATGGGTGACTGGGGCGTTAACGGTGTTGATATCGCCATTGGTAAGTTGATGGTTTACACGGCCGCTGCTGGTATCGACCCATCTCAAGTCTTGCCTGTAAGCATTGATGCTGGGACCAACAACCAGAAATTATTGGATGATCCATTGTATCTAGGTAACCGTCACAAGCGGGTTTCTGGCGCACAATACTATGATGTGATCGACAAGTTCGTTGAAGCTGAACAAAAATTATTCCCAGATTCATTGTTACACTTTGAAGATTTCGGTCGTGACAACGCGCAAGTTATCTTGGACAAGTACAAGGATCAAATCGCAACCTTTAACGATGATATCCAAGGAACTGGGATGGTCGTTTTAGCGGGTATTTTAGGTGCTTTGAACATTTCTAAGGAAAGCATCAAGGACCAAAAGATTTTGTCATTCGGTGCGGGTACTGCCGGCATGGGGATTGCCAACCAAATCCTCGATGAATTAATGCAAGCTGGTTTGACCGAAGAAGAAGCTAAGCAACACTTCTACGCTGTTGATAAGCAAGGTTTACTTTTTGACGATACTGAAGGCTTAACCCCAGCCCAAAAGGCCTTCACTCGTAAGCGTAGCGAATTTAGTAACGCTGATGAACTAACTAACCTTGAAGCCGTTGTTAAGGCCGTTCACCCAACAGTTATGATTGGGACGTCAACTCAACCAGGGACGTTCACTGAAAGCATTGTTAAGGAAATGGCTGCACATACGGAACGGCCAATCATCTTCCCACTGTCTAACCCAACCAAGTTAGCAGAAGCCAAAGCAGAAGATTTGATCAAATGGACTGATGGTCGCGCCTTAGTTGCCACTGGGATTCCAGCTGACGATGTGGAATACAAGGGTGTTACTTACCAAATCGGTCAAGGGAACAACGCCTTGATGTACCCTGGTTTAGGATTTGGTTTGATTGCATCAACGGCCAAAGTCTTGAACAGTGAGACCTTATCAGCTGCATGCCATGCCTTGGGCGGTATCATGGATACGTCTAAGCCAGGTGCAGCGGTCTTACCACCAGTTTCAAAGATTACTGAATTTTCACAAACTTTAGCTGAAGTCGTTGCACAAAGTGTGATTGATCAGAAGTTAAACAAAGAACCAATTACGGATGCCAAACAAGCAGTTGCTGATATGAAGTGGGTTCCAGAATACAAAACCATCAGCAAATAGCGTCGGCAAATAAGAGATTGACAAGCCCATGCCGCGAGTTAGCTTGGCAGGTTAACGTCGCGAATGGCATCGGCAAATTAAGAGATTGTAAGAGGGTATAAGTGCACATGGCAGTTTTATGGAATTCGATTCAAAGCGTCCTAGTGGTCGTTTTGATCATGATATTAGGGTTTGTCTTACGGCGGACCGGTTGGTTTGATGACAAGTTTGCGGGGACGATTTCCAAGTTTATCAAAAACATCGCCCTGCCAGCGTCGATTTTCGTTTCAGTGTTGAGTCGGTTGACGCGTGGTCAGCTAGGGTCGTTTGCCGGCTACTTGGCCTACGCATTCTTAGCCGTCATCATTGGTTATGTGATTGCGTTTATCCTGGTCAAATTGATGCGGGTCAAGCCCGGTCGTAAAGGGATTTTCATTAATGCAATCGTCAACGCCAACACGATCTTCATTGGGTTACCTTTGAACATTGCGTTGTTTGGCGATAAGAGTATGACGTACTTCCTGGTTTACTATATTGTTAACACCGTTTCAACTTGGGCCTTCGGGGTATTCTTGATTTCTAACGATGATCCAACGAAGCCTAAGGAAAAGACGCACAACAAGATTGACTGGAAGAAAGTTATTCCAATGCCACTGGTTGGGTTCTTAGTCGCATTAGTTGTACTATTACTCAACATCCCAGTGATGAAGGTTGATTTCATCAGTTCGACCTTGACGTATGTTGGTAACTTGGTCACACCGCTTTCCTTGATTTACATCGGGATCGTGCTAGCGGATGCCGGGTTGAAGAGTATTCGTTTCGACCGTGATACGATCGTGGCGTTGATTGGTCGCTTCATCTTGTCACCAATCATCATGATCTTGGTCTTGATGGTTGCCGGCAACTTGGGCGCCAGCTTCCCAACCATGGCTTCACAAACGTTGATCGTTCAATCAGCAACGCCAATGTTAGCCGTATTGCCAATCTTGGCTAACGAAGCACATGGAGACGTCGAATACGCCACCAACATTGTCACAACCAGTACCGTCTTGTTCATCGTGGTTGTGCCAGTCTTGATGACCTTGATTCAATATATTTAATCCAAACTAGATTTACTGTTAAAAAGCGGCCTGTGATGGGCCGCTTTTTTTATGGCATACGCATTGTGCTGGTTAACTTGTCATGAATCATGATAAATCATGCTAGTTGGTGGATTCCTGTTCGTCAGCCGATGCACGCCTTAGTCCGACTTTCGGGGCCGGCTGACAATTGCTGGAACGCAGCCGACGTCGATTTGAACTCACGCAGAAACCCACTGCGCAATTTCAAATACGAGTCTTATTCTAAGCCGGAAGAAGACCACTTCCAGCTAAGAATAATTTGGCTACTGAGCATTGTCAGCCGGCCCCTACAGTCGGGAAGCCGCTCGAATGGCGAATGAACGGCCACCTATCTAGGTGCAATTGACCATTGAATATTTAGTGATTGGACCCTTTAGGCAAAAGTTTATTTGGTACGGATGAGGACTGATGGCATTAATTACTGAGAAGATCATCTGAATACTATTCACTCATCTCAATGCCACCAATTTCAAGGACAACTAGTCTTGATATTGGTCGATAAAGTTGCCCTCGTTTAGAATTCAAAATTTTGTTATCTTAGACGGTTAGAGAAGATTTTGACAAGCAAGTTCAGTGAAGTTGTCAGTAATCTTAAAACATGGCTAAGAAAGTTTAGTTGTTTCAAGAAGGTAGTCTGACTGTTGAATGTCGAAATCACATTTTGTTAAGAATCAACGACTAGCTCATCAAAAGATTGGGTCCGCACATGTCCGCCTTTCGAATACCATCCCAGAATGCCTGGAAGCCGGCCTAAGACGATCCTACCACTGCAAGTTTACGGTAACTCGCACTGTTCCCAGCGGGTCTCAGCTGGCAGCGCTTGAACTCATAAAACAGCACAATTTAATCATCTTTAATGCTAAATAATAATTAGCAACATATGTAGTAGTAGCTGAATTATTAAGCACAGCGTGAGATTGAAATTAGCAAATCTTATGAACAATTAATAAATTTGTTTAAAGTAACTAACCAAATAAAACGCTATCTTAAGGCGTTTTACGATAATTTGGTTGAATTTTCTAGATTAACTTGACTAATCGCACAAAAATTAATAGAATTAAGCACGTTGCATTATTAAGAATTTGATTAGGAGGAACCCCATATGAAAGAGTCACGCCGATTGTTGGTCAAAAAGCCAGTCAATCCAGCGAGTTTTAATCAGGGCGGCCTCGCAAAAACGTTAAATGCCTTTAGCCTGACGATGATGGGGGTGGGGGCAATTGTTGGTTCCGGGATTTTTATCACGCCCGGAATTATTGCGGCCAAATATGCCGGTCCCGCTGCAATGTTATCCTTTGTGATTGCGGCGGTGGTTTGTTCGTTAGCTGCACTATGTTACGCTGAATTTTCTTCGACGATTCCGTTAGCTGGGAGTGCCTACACGTACGTTTACACGGTCTTCGGTGAGTTTCTAGCTTGGATTTTGGGTTGGTCACTGATATCGGAGTATTTATTTGCCGTTTCTTCAGTCGCTGTCAGTTGGTCGTCGTATTTTCAAAATTTGATCAGTGGTTTCGGGCTCAAGCTACCGTCGTATTTGTCGGCGGCCGCGGGGACGGCTGGAACGAGTCACGCGGGCTTCAACTTGATTGCCTTTGTGGTCGTTTTAGCGGTATCGTTACTGTTGGTCGGTGGGTTGCAAGAATCGACCCGGGTCAATTCGATTATGGTGATTGTTAAAATTTTAGTGATTGTGCTCTTTATCGCAGTTGCTATTTTCTTTGTAAAACCAGCCAACTATCATCCGTTCATGCCTCATGGGGTGAGCGGGTTAGTCAAAGGGGCGTCACTTGCGTTTTATGCCTACATTGGGTTTGACGCGGTATCAACGGCATCCGAAGAGGTTAAAAATCCGAAGCGCAATATGCCAATTGGAATTGTCGGCTCGTTGGTGGTTGCGTCGATTCTCTACGTGGCAATGGCTGCCGTCCTGGTTGGGGTCGTCCACTATAGTCAATTAAACGTTGGGGATCCCGTGGCCTACGCGCTAGCTGTGATTCATCAGAATTGGGCCGCGGGCATTGTATCCCTCGGCGCAGTCGTTGGGATGACGACGGTGTTGATCGTTATGTTGTATGGTGGTACTCGGTTGCTCTTTGCCATCAGTCGGGATGGGCTCCTACCAAAAGCGTTTCGGACGGTCAGTCCACATACAAAAGTCCCCGTTAAGAGTACCTGGATTTTTGGTATCATCGCTAGCGTCTTTGCAGCGGTGATTCCGTTGGATAAGATTGCGGAGTTAGTCAACATCGGGACTTTATTTGCATTCGCTATGGTCTCGATTGGAGTCGTCTTCTTACGTCGTCATGAAACGCTACAGCAAATCAATAGTTCCTTCAAAGTGCCGTTCTATCCGGTGTTGCCGATTGTATCGTTTCTAGCTTGTATATATCTGATGATCAACTTGCAAGCCTTCACTTGGCACATGTTTGCCATTTGGCTCGTCATCGGGGTGGTCATCTACTTTAGCTACAGTTATCGTCACTCACGGATTCGTGCGGGCCTACGGAAAAAAGAATCAGAATAAAATTCGAAACTAGCTGCCAGCATTGGGGCTAGTTTTTTTGTCGCTATATCGTTTGCGATTTGGCACCTGTCATATGCTATAATTAAGCGCGTAATTGAATGGAAAAGAGAGTTGAGGTGACTGATGATGCAGAGACGTTCAAACGCCTATCATATCAGTGTGTTGGCGGTACTAATGGCGATTGTGATCATTCAAAATATCGTGCCGTTTTTTGGGTACATTCCGTTGCCGGGATTGAGCATTACGACGATCCACGTGACGGTCATTATTGCTGCGGTGGTTTTGGGACCACGAGATGGCGCAATTGTTGGGGGTATTTGGGGAATCATTGATTGGATACGCGCATTCGTCGCGCCCACCAGTGCGTTAGCGCCAATCGTGTTTACCAATCCATTAATTTCAGTGGTACCGCGAATTTTGATTGGAGTGGTCGCTGGCTGGATTTTTATTTGGTTTCAAAAACGACAGCACCGAACGCTGGGATTCATGCTAGCCGGTGTTGCGGGGGCTTTGACTAATACCATTTTGGTACTCGGTTTGATTGGCCTGCTATATAGTCATCAGGCAGCGGGATTTTATCAAATCAATTTAAGTAAGTTAATGCCTTATTTGTTAGCGGTCGTTGCTTCAAATGGGGTACCGGAAGCTATTTTAGCCGGGATTTTAACACCGCTGATTGGAACACCATTATTACGTTTTAAAAAAGCATAGATTGAGCTATCATTGCAAAATAAAATAAGCATCGCAGCAAATTACCCCGATTGAGGGTTTGCTGCGATGCTTATTTGACGTTATTTAACTGCCTGAACCTTCTTTTGACTGATAATGACTTTATTATGATACTTATCAATGATTTCAGGGTCAGCGCTGTTAAAGTTGATGAGATAAGAATTCGTGTAACTTTTGGCAATCGTACCAGTATAGGTTTGCCCCTCAAGTACGAACGAGACTGATGTTCCAATATCCATTATTATCATTCCTCACTGGTTATTGTTCATTCAGAATACCACAAAGTTGGGCCGCTGCGTTAAGCAAAACGCCGACGAATCCGTGTCCAAAGACCAGTGACAACAGCTAATAAACTGGCACCGAGCGCGGTCAACCATGATTGCGACGTTTCATCAGTTTGTGGCAAGGCTGGTGCTGATTTAGTCGTTGGTGAGCTGACCGGGGCAAGGTCTGAATCTGCCTCGGGTTTAGTCGTCGAAACGGCCGTTGGTATCATGGCAATCGTTGCGCCAGCCGTGCTCAAATCTTCGCGTAGACTGGCAGTTACCACGGAACCACTGTGGTCGTGATTAACGAGCCAGTCATTGTTCGTGACTGCAGCATCGGTGGCACTGGCTTCATCAGCATCCGTCTGGTCATTGGTCATATCAACGTCTGATGGAGTCGCATCTGCCAGCGATACGGTGCCGGTAGCGGATTCATCCGTCGTGGTGACAGGTGCTAAACGGCCATTTTTGACGGTTGCTGAAGTTGAACCATCTGCGTTAGCAAGATCATCATCCTGATCGTCGTCAGTAGTTGTGGCATCCGGATCAGTTTGCGATGAATCGTTGCCATTAGTCGTATCATCTGCTGATTCAGCCGAGCCGGTGGCAGTTGCTGAATTTCTAGCTGTGTGAGTCGTGTCGGTCGAACTGCCCGCACCGTTAGTCGTTTCAGTGGTATCAGTTAAACCATCCGTTTCATCAGTCGTATCTGTAGTACTGGTTTTGCCGTCTGTATCAACAGTCGCATCGGTCGTATGATCAGTCGCATCAGATGTTGCCGTCGAGTCAGCACTAGGGTCGACATCGACCGCTTCGTCTTCAGCTTCTGCGACTGATACCAATGGTGCGAGGAAGTCCTGCAGATGTTGTTGGTATTGAAGAATCGCGTTGTTTGCGGCCGCGTGACCACCAACTTGTCCGGGCAAAATCCAGACTTCCTGGTCGGCTGAATGATTAGCCGCGGCTAATTCGAGTGATTGCGTGTAAGGAATGAACGCGTCATCTTCGGTGTGAATCAACAGCAGGGGAATCGTCACTTTGCTGGCAGCATCGACGGCGGATAAGTCGTCAACACTGAAGCCCTGAGTTTTAATCAAACGAGCATTAATGGCAGCCACAATTTTGTCATACGATAAGAACGGCAAACTAGTAATCGCTGGTAACCCAACTGATTGAAGGGCGTTTGAGACGTAATTGATGGCCTTCGAGTACAGTGACGCCCCTAATTCTGGTAAGGTCGCGTAACCGGCATCAGCGACCACCGCCTTGACCGATTTTGATAACCCCGGAACTGATGCGGCTTCGAGGACGGTATCAGCACCTAATGATTGGCCGTAGAAGACGACTTCACTGTTGGCGCCGTTGCGTTCGTCGACCATCTTGACCCAGTTCAACCAGTCATACTTATCCTGGTATCCAAAGGTCAAATCATCGCCGTCACTCAGGAATTGACCACGTTGGCTTGGCATTAGGATGTTATAACCCATGTCATACCAGATTTTAGAGACGTAGCCGATCCAGTCGAGATGTTCAGTCCAACCCTGACCAATAATAACGGTTTTGGTGGCATCGCCGTTTTGAATGTAGTAGGCCCGAACGTTTTGAGTCGGGTCGTTATATTCTGGCAATGTCCAAGTTTCTTTGGTGACGTTGTTCCACCACGTGACTGCGGCGGGGTAGTATTCTTCTGCCGCCGCCCGGTCAGTTGCGTAAGCCACGGGGTCGAGGCCTTCCCAAGTATTGGAAATGTCGTAGCGATGTTCATTCATTTCAGTACGTAAATTCGACAGCGCTTCTGAGCCGCTTCCAGTGAAAACGATCGGGTAGATCAAGTTACCGACGATCGTGCTGGCAATCGTGGTTGGTAGTTCTTTGAGTTGGTCGACGATCGTGTTGAGCTTGGCCTTTGCCGCTGCTTGGTTAGTTAAATCTTTGATTTCATTGACGATTGCGACGATATCACTGGCGTCTAACGTGACGGTCGTGGTTTCGTCCTTATTTGAAGTCGTGACCTTTTTCCAAGTGACACTATAAGGACCAGTTTGCTCAATCGTGATCGTGCTCTTTTGATTGCCGGTTTGGTCATTGGTTTCATAAATCAAACCGTGGCCACTGTCAGTCGTTGTTAAACTAGTACTGGCAGTCGTCGCTGCAGTAGTGTCGGTTGCAGTGTCTTCGGCGGTCGCATCACTGTCAGTCGTAGCGTCTTCGCCTGTCGTGGTAGTACTAGTCGTAGCATCTTCGCCAGTCAGAGTAGTTGCAGCTGTCGTCGTACCGGTCGACGCATCGTCAGTTGTCGCATCATCAGTTGCACTTGACGTCGTGTTTGCTGCGGCATCCGTTGAAGCAGTCGTCGTATCAGCTTGATTGGCCATAGTGGTGGTTGTATCCACTGATGACGTTTCAGTTGAATTTAGCGCAGCACTAGTCTTGTCGCTAACGGCATCAGTTGTCGTTGTAGACTTCGTTGAATCCGCCGTGGCAGTGGCGTCAGTGCTGGTTTGATCTGTAACAGTATTATTAGTTGAGCCGCTGGTTACCGCAGTATCAGTCGCGCTAGTGTTATTAGCCGCGTCTGCATCAGCGTCAGTCGTCGTTGTGGCGAGACTGGTCCGGCTGGTGGCGGCTGCTGTTGTAGCAGTCGTGTCATCGCTGGTATTGGTCTCAGAACTAGCAGTGACCGGCGTACTGTTCGTATCAGTTACCGAACTCGAATCAGCCGCAGTTGCCCCGGCAGCCTGACTGAGTTGGTCACTAGTGGTGGCATTGGGTGCGGAAGCCGTGGTGGTGGCACTCACGGGTGTCGTCGTGTCGGCAAGCGCATTGGTGGTCAGCATCAGCGTACTACCAAGCCCCGCGATGGTAATGCCGGCATAGACCCAATGCTTGCCATCTTTGAACATTTTATAATGATCAATGGTGGCCGATGGTTGTGAATTCCTTTTCATATTATTTACTCCTCGTAACGTTTTAGTCTGTTGCACATAAAAAAATATAGCACGTCAGCGCGCGATTGTTCCCGTTTCCACGGTTTAAGTTGTGGAAACAGGGACTTTTTTAATAACGGCATCACTTGTTTATAGTGTGAAGTATACAGCTATATTGGTTAAAGTTGTCAAAAGCTTTGTAATGCCAATGGCCAAACTAAAGTCGCGCAAAACCGTGAATTATCACGTGATTAGCAACAGACAATGTCAACTAACTAACTAGTATTTGTACTAATAGTGGCCTTGAAAATTAGCGACTTTGACTATTTTGGGAATAAAAGTTGAGATTGATTGAAATTTCACTTATCACTTGCTATTATTAAAGGTGAATAAGGTGTTTCCGCTTTCGTAGGGAATAAATTTATAAAGGGGGGACCATTATGAATCTCGGATTAAGTATCTTATCCTTGGCGCGCTTTCAATTTGCGATGACCACGGTGTTTCATTTCTTCTTCGTGCCATTATCAATCGGCTTAGCCTTGATTGTTGCAATTATGGAAACGGTATATGTTGTCAAAAAAGACATCATGTACAAACACATGGCACAATTTTGGGGCCGAATTTTCTTACTTAGCTTTGCCGTTGGTGTCGTAACAGGGATTATACAAGAATTCCAATTTGGGATGAACTGGTCTGATTATTCACGTTTCATGGGTGACATTTTTGGTGCACCACTTGCGATTGAAGCGTTGGTGGCATTCTTTATGGAATCCACATTTATTGGTTTATGGATGTTTGGTTGGGACCGTTTCAATGCCAAAATCCACTGTGCGTTTATCTGGTTAACGTCGATTGGGACGATGATTTCCGCAATGTGGATATTAGCGGCGAATAGTTTCATGCAAAATCCGGTTGGCTTTATGATCAACACGAAGACTGGTCGGGCACAAATGACGAGCTTTGCCGCCGTCGTTAAGAACGAACAGTTATGGTATGAATTACCACACGTGTTGTTTGGCGCCTTTGTCACCGGTTCATTTGTGGTTGCAGGTATGGCGGCCTTCGCTTTGTTGAAGAAGAAGAATGTGACCTTCTTCCGCAAGTCGATTAAGGTCAGCTTGATCGTTGGTTTGGTTGCTTCTATCGGTGTGGTCGGCATGGGTGATTTACAAACACGCTACATTATTAAGGAACAACCGATGAAGTTTGCCGCAACTGAAGGGTTGTACAAGGACTCCGGTTCACCAGCTTCTTGGGCGGTGATCGAAGGTATGGATACCAAGAATCACAAGGCCAAATGGTCGGTTGAAATTCCATACGTCCTCGATATCCTCAGCTACCACAAGTTATCTGGTAACGTTAAGGGTCAAAATACGATCAACAAAGAGTTACACGCGAAGTATGATAAGAAGTTTGGTAAGGACATGAATTACTACGTGCCAACCAAGACCTTGTTCTGGAGCTTCCGGGTCATGACGGTCTCCGGTGGATTGTTCGCGCTGATTGCGATCATCGGGTTGTTCTTCGTTCGTGCGAAATCGACGTTGATCGAACGGCAACGCTGGTTCCTCTGGGTACTCGGTATTTGTACGTTCTTACCATTTGCCGCTAACACGGCTGGTTGGTTGATTACTGAACTTGGCCGTTATCCATGGGTCGTTTATGGCTTACTCACGATTGCCGATGCGGTATCGCCAAATGTCAGTGTTGCTTCGTTGTTGATTTCTAACATCGTCTACTTCTGCCTCTTCAGTGGTCTCGGAATTGTCATGATCGTCTTGTCACGGCGGGCCTTACATCAAGGACCAGATGATTTACTACAAGCTGCTGATGACGCATCATACGATCCTTATGGTAAGGAGGCGTTCAGTCATGAGTAACTTACAATTCTTATGGTTTATACTTGTCGGCGTGCTATTCAGTGGCTTCTTCTTCCTGGAAGGCTTTGACTTCGGGGTTGGGATGACCATCAAGAGCTTGGCACAGACCCGTGATGAACGGGACGTGGTGATTCACACGATTGGCCCACACTGGGATGCCAATGAAGTTTGGTTGATTACCGCTGGTGGGGCAATGTTCGCCTCGTTTCCAATGTGGTATGCTTCCTTATTCTCCGGCTTCTATCTGATTCTCTTGTTGATTTTAGTTGCCTTGATCATGCGGGGTGTCTCATTTGAATTCCGTAGCCGGATGGAAACTGAATCTGGTCGCAACTTCTGGGAATGGGCAGCCGCACTAGGTAGTTTCTTCGCTGCCTTCCTATTTGGGATGATGTTCACCGCGCTGGTCAAAGGGATGCCAATCAACGCCAATGGTGATATGACGGCGCACTTTACGGATTACGTCAACTTGTTCTCAATCGTCGGTGGGGTCGCAGTGACCTTGCTCTGCTACTTGCACGGTTTGAACTTCATTCGCCTGAAGACGACCGGGACGTTGCGTGAACGAGCATTGCAATGGGCCAAACCACTATACTGGGTGCTCTTTGCAGGTGAAGTGGTCTTTGCGATTCTACTCTTCTTCAATACAGATTTCTTCACGAAGAAGCCAATCTCAACAACGATTCTAGTGGTCGCATTGGTCTTATTGACCGTCTTAGCAACCTGGGGCGTTTATGGTAATCACGAATGGCTATCCTTCATTAGCAGTGGCTTATCACTGATTGACGTGGTCGTCTTACTGTTCAATGGCTTATTCCCACGGGTGATGGTCGCCAATAACTCGGCTTACAGCATTCTGATCAAAGACGCGTCGAACTCACCATACACGTTACATCTGATGACGGTGATTTCCTTAACGGTCTTACCGATCATGTTGATTTACTTTATTTGGAGTTACTGGGTATTTTACAAACGCTTGGCATCATAATTTAATTTGATGACAACAGTATCACGGGGTGCGGTGGTACAATGAATTTAACAGCACCAACGGGGTCGCGACCCTGGCCTAGTGCCAGGGGGCGGCCCCGTTCATTTTAAGCGGGGAGGGATCGGATGTGTTTGATCCAGCGTTATTTAAACTACCGGGAATGCGCCGAGCAGCGGGTATTTTAGGCCTGCTGGCGGTCATCGAAGGCATTTGTATTGTATTTCAGGCCTACTATTTGTCGGTCGCCATCGTTGGACTGTGGCACTTGCATGCCTTGTCCACGATTCTGCGGCCAATGCTGATATTTGCCTTGGCGTGGGTCGGTCGTCAGCTACTGGTCGTTATCAAAAATCGGGTGATGTACCCCTTGGTTGAGCGGACGAGTGGCGATATGCGTCGGCAAGTCATGCAAAAACTGTATCAATTAGGACCGGGCTACGTCGCTAAGACTGGGACCGGGAACGTGGTCACGACCGCCTTGGAAGGTATCGATAAGGTTCAAACGTACTTAATGTTAGTCGTCATCAAAGTGATCGACATGATGGTGATTCCGTGGATTATTTTAATTTATATTGCGGTATTGCGGTGGCGCGAAGCCCTCTTTCTATTTGCTATTTTTCCACTGATTATCCTCTTCATGATTATTTTGGGTTACGCCGCCCAAGCCAAGGCTGACGCGCAATACGTCGGTTACCAGCGGATGTCCAATCACTTTGTGGATACGCTACGGGGCCTACCAACGCTCAAACAATTAGGACTGTCGAAACGCTATGCGGATAACGTCTATCAAGTCAGTGAAGGCTACCGTAAGCAGACGTTAGCGGTCATCAAGATTGCGATGCTCTCGACGTTTGCACTCGACTTCTTCACGACGTTATCCATTGCGGTCGTTGCCGTCTTCCTAGGGTTCGGCCTGATTAACGGGACGATTAGCCTGTTGCCAGCACTCGTAATTTTGGTGTTGTCACCAGATTACTTCCTACCACTCCGGACGTTTGCGAATGACTATCACGCGACTCTGAATGGGAAAAACGCGTTTGCGGATGTGCAAAAGATGTTAGCGCTGCCGATTCCGACTGATCGTGAACAACTCGGAACGACGCCGATTCATTGGCAGGCAGATAGTACGTTAAGCTTACACGACGTCGATTTTAGCTATGACAATGATGATAAACTAGCGTTGAAGAAGATTGACCTCGAGGTGCACGGCTATCAACGGATTGGAATTATTGGTGCCTCGGGTTCAGGTAAATCGACCCTGATTAACTTGCTCGGTGGTTTCTTGACGCCAGTTGCGGACCAGGGTGAGCTTCAGGTCAATGGTCAAACCGTAACTCACCTGAGTCAACAGGCCTGGCAACAGAGCTTTTTCTACATTCCACAAAATCCCTATTTGTTCCATGCAACCTTAGCTGAGAATCTGGCCTTTTATCAGCCGCATGCGTCGCGTGAAGCGATTGAACAAGCGGCCGAAAAAGCCGGTTTAACGGCTTGGATCGCCACGTTGCCAGACGGACTCGACACCCAGATTGGTGAAGGATCGCGGGGTGTCAGTGGTGGACAAGCCCAACGAATCGCGCTCGCACGGGCCTTTCTGGATGATTCACGGCGAGTCTTACTATTTGATGAACCGACTGCCCATCTGGATATTGAGACGGAAGCGGCCTTGAAGGACACGATTTTGCCCGTATTAGATGACCATCTCGTCTTCTTTGCGACCCACCGGCTACACTGGATCAATCAGATGGATTACGTGTTAGTGATGGACCATGGCCAAATCGTCGAACAAGGCACGCCAGCAGAATTGGCGGCACATGACGGCGCTTATGTCCGCTTGCGTGATGAAATGGTAGGTGCGATCTAATGAAAGATTTTTTAGCAACATTTAAACACGATACGTGGGTCATGCCATACCTGCGTAAGTACAAAAAATTACTCGCGTTGACGCTGTTTCTAGGCTTGATGACCTTCTTTTGCGGCTCAGCGCTGATGTTTAACTCCGGTTATTTAATCAGTAAGGCGGCGCGGCATCCGTATAATATCCTAATGATTTACGTGCCAATCGTGCTCACGCGGGCGTTTGGGATCGGCCGTCCTGCCTTTCGCTACGCAGAACGGATCACGAGTCATAACTGGGTCTTGCGGATCGTGTCAGACTTTCGTAAGAAGTTATACCAAGCGGTCGCCAAGCACGCGGTCGCCATTCGGCAAAACTTCCAAACGGGGGATGTCCTGAGTATTTTGGCAGATGACATCGACCACATTGAGAATTTATATCTGCGGACGGTCTTTCCGACGGTGATCGCGTGGTTCATGACGCTGATTATTGTGATTGCGCTCGGCTATTTCAGCTGGTGGTTCGGATTACTGATGCTACTGATGTTAGGACTCGTTGTAGTTGTGATGCCACTCTGGTCAGTGTTATTAAACGGCGCGCGGGAATCGCAGAGTCGTCAGATTCAACAGGGCTTTTATACTCAACTGACAGATTCGGTCATGGGTCTCGGTGACTGGTTGATTGCGGGCCGGCAAGCCGATTTTTACCAACGGCAAACCAAGCCGATTGCGGCGATTGCTGCCCTTCGTAAAAAGGATCACCGGTTTCAATGGTGGCGTGACTTTTCCATTCAAATTATTTTTGGTGTGATTTGCCTCGCCTTGCTCGTCTGGAGTAGCTTTTACTGGACGACGAATGCCGCAAGTTCTAATTGGATTGCTGCGTTTGTCTTATCCGTTTTCCCATTGGTCGATGCGATGCAGTCGGTGAGTCAAGGGGTCAGCGAATGGCCGACGTATCAACGTTCGATCAAACGGGTCAATGCGCTGGATACCACGCCGGTTGACGAACAGGATCAAACCGTCTTAACGGAGCCGTTCCAAGTCTTACGGGTCGCTGATTTGGACTTCAAATATCCGGGTGGCGGTCGCGCAATTTTTGAACATCTTAACTTGACGTTGAAAGCCGGCGAAAAACTGGCACTATTAGGGCCTTCTGGAACTGGTAAGAGTACCTTACTCAAGCTGATTTTAGGTGATGTGACGCCGGATGCTGGGAGCATTCAACTCAATGATATTCCAATCGCACGCTTGCAAAAAGAACGGGCCGACTTGTTCGGCGTCTTGGACCAACAGCCGTATCTCTTTAACACCACGATCATGAACAACGTGCGGATGGGGAACTTACAAGCAACGGATGAACAGGTGAAAGCCGCGCTTAAAGCGGTTGAACTCGAACCTCTGATCACAAGCTTACCCGACGGCTACGAAACGGTCGTAGAAGAGGGTGGGGCGCGCTTCTCTGGCGGTGAGCGCCAACGGTTGGCATTAGCCCGCATCCTACTTCAAGATGCCCCAATCATTATTTTGGATGAACCTACCGTTAGTTTGGATCCAATTACGGAAGCCCACTTGTTGACGACGGTTTTCCGGGTCCTCAACGACAAGACCATTTTGTGGGTCACGCACCATTTAGCTGGTATCAACCACGTCGACCAAGTCCGGTTCTTGGAAGCTGGTAAGTTCGACATGGCCGGGACGCCGGATGAATTATATGCCACAGCCCCACGGTTCAAACGGCTCTATGATTTGGACCAAGGCCATGATAGCCGAGTGTCGGATAATTAAGTGGCTAGGTTGCAAACAGATATGGTTGAATCGTAAGCTAGCGACCGTTCAACCGGCTAATTTGTATTATTTTTAGCGCCTCAAAGTTAGCCGTTATTGAACTTAAGCAAAAAAACAATCGCGACAAGAATTCATTCTTGTCGCGATTGTTTTTTTGTGACCGGTAGTCATCATTTAAGTTACGTAAAGGTACAAGTCGAAACTAGTTGAAAATCAATCCTAAGCCCATGAATACGATAAAGGAGAGACAAATTAAGGTTGCGTTTTTGATTGAGATTGTGAAAGTTTCCCGTTTGACCTGCTTGTGCATGAAGATGCGGGTGTTTTTCCAAACTGGAATGATACTGATTAAGGTCAAGAGACTGAACTTCGGTAACACGCCCATGATGACCGCAATCACCAGGCAGGCATAGCCCGCAACGTAACTCCAGGCGAAGACTTGAAGCATGACGGGTTTGCCAAGGTAATACAGAATGGTGTGCCGTCCCAGTGCAATATCTTCATCCATATCACAAATGTTATTAGCTAACATAATATTTGAAATCGCGAAGATGGCTAATCCTGAGGCAATCAACACGCCTAACGTTGACGACCAGCTAAGTGGGGCGACGTCGTAAGTATTAATAAAGACGGCAATCCAGAAAATCATGAAGCCCATCGTAAAGCCGGAGAAGAATTCACCGAATGGGCCTTGTGAAATTGGCTTGGGACCGCCAGCATAGAAATAACCAACCGCGTAGGAATAAATCCCCATCCATAGCAGTGGCAGGCCCGTTTGCGTGACGAGCCATAAGCCGATAATCAGCGAGATACCAGCCAATCCAAACGTAATCAGGCGAGCCTGGCCAATTGAAATCTGGTTGACGCCGACCACGTTGGTTTCCTCAAGAAACGCCTGATTATCGTCGTTACGTGGCGCGTGCAGGAAATCTTGGTAGTTATCATTGGCATTAGTTGCCATATGAAAGAGGGACGACGCGATGAAAAATAGCAGTAGATAGCCGAGATGCAGCTGATGATAATTATAAAACGCGTACATACTCCCCAAAACGAACGGTAAAACGCTCGCGATTAAAGATTTTATTTCGACAAATTCAAGAAACACCTTTGGTTTCAATGATTTACACCATCCTTTTGTTTGACAACCTAACCAGTTATTTGTACCTTTAGTATAGATTGTATTTTAGAATGTGACTGGCTGCAAGTGTCGGCGTCTTCACGCCCCGGAGCCATCTCTATAAAAAACGGGGGATTTCATGATGATGCAAACCATTTGGCAACCTAATAGTGCCGTAGCAAATGAACTAAAAGCTTTAAAACCGTACCTGGCAGCAAACGTTAAGATTGATAACGCTGCGATCAATCAGCGCGTCCATCAATTATTAGCGGCGGGTGGGAAATTTTTACGGCCGGGCTTTTTTTATTTGTTCAGTCAATTTGGAACGGAGCATGATTCAGTTCGTTTACAGGCGGGCGCGGCGGCCATGGAGCTATTGCACGTGGCGACCCTGATTCACGATGACGTAATTGATGAATCGCCAGAACGCCGCCATGTCACCACCATTCATCAAGATTATGGGCAACGAAACGCGATTTACGCGGGGGACTTACTGTTTACCTGTTATTTTGATCAAGTCTTGATTGCGGCTAAGTCGGCGGATGATATTCGAATCAACACGGCCGCGATGCGCGCCATTTTGCAGGGGGAGCTCGACCAGATGTCCCATAACTACGACCCCACCACGACTGTAGACGACTACTTGGCAATTGCCAGAGGAAAGACAGCTCGGTTATTTAGCCTCAGTTGTGAACAGGGGGCGCACTTTGCGGCTGCTCCTGAAAACGTTGTCAAACTCGCGCAACAAATTGGCGAACGCTTAGGATTGGCCTATCAAATGCTCGACGATGTCCTCGATTTTGCAGGAGACGAAGCTTTGACCCAAAAACCAGTGCTCAACGACCTCAAAGACGGCGTGTACTCGTTACCGTTGATTTATGCGCTGACCGCTGACCCTAATCTGGCGACGATTTTGCCACAGCCAGGCGATAAAATCAGTAACGAGCACCTGCTAATGATTCGCGACCAGGTGATTGCCCTCGGCGGCGTCACCCAAGCCCAACAACTGGCGACACACTATACCAAAACGGCACTGAATTTAATCGACCAGCTACCCGCTGGCGAGACGCAACAGACCATCCGGCGATTAGTGACGGAACTGTTAGTACGTAATCACTAGGACGGGTTTGGCTATAAATATCAGTCCAATGACGTGTGCTAGTTAGTCTTTAGCATTAAAGATGATTAAATCATGTTATTTTCTAAGTTCAAGTGCTACCAGCTGAGACCCGCTGGAAACAGTGCGAGTTACCGTAAACTTTCTGTTGTAGCCGCGTCCTATGTCGGCTTCCAGGCATTTCTGACAACGCTGGAACGCGATGGACACAGATTTAAGCCGACAAATCACGTCTTAAATACTGGTCTTCCACTAACCAAGCCAAAAACGCTTGCCAAGTGGAATTTCATCGCTGAGCATTGTCAGAAACACCTTCCAGCCTGGATGGTATTCGAAAGGCGGACATGTGCGGGCCCAACCTTTTGTTGAATTAGTCGTTGGTTCCTTGATACATGGTCATTTTGATATTCAACTGTCAGACTAGTTTCTAATGATAGCTAAGCTTCCTAACCCATGTTTTAATTTTTCAAATCAGCAGTTTCACTGGATTTGTCAAAACTTTCCTTAGTCGTTTGAGATAGAAAGGTTTCAAATTATAAACGAAGGTAATTTTATCGACCAAATTCAAGACTAATGTCCGTTGAATCTTGCGGATAAAATTCAAATGATTTTTTCAGTGATTAAGTGTGATAAAGCATTATTGAGGCCAATTAAAAGTTTGCTTGAAGGACCAGTTACTTAATATTCAGTGGTCAGTTGCACCCAAATAGGTGGCCGTTCATCTGCCATTCGAGCGGGTTCCCGACTGTAGGGGCTGGCTGACAATGCTCAAGGGCGAAATTCTTCTTGTCCGGGTGGGGTTCCCGGGCTAGAAGAAGACTCGTATTTGAAATTGCGCAGTGGGTTTCTGCGTGAGTTCAAATCGATGTCCGCCCTGTTCCAGCGTTGTCAGCCGGCCCCGGAAGTCGGAATCGGACGCGCATCGACTGACGAACAGTAATCCGAACTAACTGGCATGATTTAATCATGATCCATGACAAGCAAACCAGCACAATGCGTGTGAATTCAAATTAAAAAACCAGCTCACAAGCACATGATCAGTGAATTCTGACTGTGTCCTTGTGAGCTGGTTTTTAAGCACGAGCAACGTTATTTTTCAAAAGGGTAGCGGAAGTCCCATTGGGTGCGGGCGGCGGTCATGATTGCCATGACGTCGGTCGTTTTCGCCAGACTGGTATTCCGTAATTCGCCGGCGACCATTTTCTGCATGTCAGCGATTTCGTAATTCATTGCGTTGGTACTATCGCCGGCAGTAATCGTCTCCGTGTGGCCTTCATTGTCGGTAAAGGTGGCGGTGTCGGCGCGTGGATAGGTGTCGACGGTGAAATAGCCGTTTTCGTACGCAACGATGCCACGTTTAGGCATCTTGGCCCGAAACGTCAACGCGACCGTTGCCAATTCATCGTTGGCGGTCCGCAACGTGATGGTCGAGGATTCGTCGACACCACTGCTGAAACGGTGCATCGTGGTTCCCGTTAAGTAAGGTGTGGCGGTCAAGAATTCTTCGACAAAAGCGAGGGCGTAGACGCCAATATCAAGCAGCGCACCACCCGCAAGGTCCGGATTGAAGAACCGATTCGTCGGGTCAGGTTCTTTGAAGCTCCCAAAACTAGCCTGGACCATTTTCAGATCACCAAGGTGCCGTTCGGCTGCGAAGTCGTGTAACCGTTCATAGAGCGGCATGTGGTAAAGCGTCATGGCTTCGGCCAAGATGAGGTGGTTGCTGACAGCGACTTCCTTAGCAATTGCGAGTTGGGTGCTCGACATCGTAATCGCTTTTTCACTCAGCACGTGTTTGTCAGCCCGTAATGCCGGCAAAATGGTGTCGATATGGTAGTTGTGTGGCGTTGCCACGTAGACGATGTCGACCTGGTCATCGGCAAGCAGGTCATCTAAATTCCCATAAGCCTTTGGAATGTCATGTTCGGCAGCAAAAGCACTCGCTTTGGCTTGTGAACGTGAGCAGACGGCGTAAATTTCGCCATCGGGTTGATCAAAATATTTAACAAAGCTATGGGCAATGTTACCCAGGCCAACGATGGCCCAACGATAAGTTTTCGACATTGAAAATTTCCTCCTAGGATTAATCGAATGTGAACACTTACATTTTAGCAAAAAAATAAGAAATTCGCGCTTGATAATCATGTAAAATTAAGCCAAAAGTCGGTAAAATGGGTGTAATTAGTCAGAAGGGAGCATTGGGGATGGCGAAAAAGCGACGCCGGCCACGTAAACGAGCGCGTTCACAACTATTCGTGAAAAAGGGCCGTCTTCAATGGCTCAATATTTTAGTCGTGCTTATGGCAATCGTCGGCATGGTCTGGTTCATTCAACACAATTGGACTTCAGCGACCTCGCATTCAACGACCGATACGCTCCCAGCGACGTCACATGCGGCCTTTATCAAGAAGCTCGCGCCCGCAGCGCAACAGCTGGACCAGAAGTATCACGTGCTTGCGAGTATCACGCTGAGTCAAGCGATTCTGGAATCGGATTGGGGCAAGAGCACGAACGCTACGGAAAATAATAACTTGTTTGGCGTCAAATCGGATTCGGGGCGGTTGATGACGACCCAGGAGTATTATGATGGTGCCTATCATACGGTCAAACGGCGCTTTGCGGTCTACGATAGTTGGCACGCCTCACTGGTCGACCATGCCAAAAAATTAGCGTTTGGTACGACTTGGGATTCTCAGCACTACGCCGCGGTCATTAAGGCTACGGATTACAAGGTCGCAGCCAAGGCATTACAGACCGCTGGCTACGCGACCGACCCAAGTTATGCACAAAAATTAATTAATATTATTCAAAAATACGACTTACAACGGTATGATAGAGAGTAAATAAATCAATAAACGCGTTGTCAAAATTCGTGACTAACATTAGTGGCGAACAATGTGTGGCTTGTTGATTTCACTCTAGGAGGTAACTATGCGAGAACTTGAAGAACGCATTTTGAAGGATGGCCGGGTACTTCCCGGTGAAGTGTTGAAGGTGGATGGCTTTTTGAATCACCAAGTCGATCCAGATTTGATGTTTGCGATGGGAACTGAATTTGCCCACCGTTTTCAAGATGCGGGCGTCACCAAGATTTTGACCGTTGAATCATCCGGTATCGCACCAGCTGTTATGGCTGGTTTAGCGATGCACGTGCCCGTCGTGTTTGCACGGAAACACAAATCCGTCACGCTGATCGATGATTTATACACGGCTGAAGTCTATTCATATACGAAGAAGACGTCCAACCATATCTCGATTGCCAAAAAGTTCTTACAGCCCGGTGAAAAAGTCCTCTTGATCGATGACTTCTTAGCGAATGGTCAAGCCGTTCAAGGCATGTTTGAAATTTGTGACCAAGCGCAAGTGACGATTGCCGGCGTGGGGATCGTCATTGAAAAAGTCTTCCAGACGGGTCACCAGATGATCGTCGACCGCGGTGTGCGGCTGGAATCATTGGCTCAGATTACGTCCTTTGACGGGGACCGCGTTCACTTTGCTTCAGAGGACGTGGATGCGTAAGTTTGAACTCAAAAAGTAGGGGGGACTATGATGCAAATTGACGTTGGGATGCTGGTCCTCATTTTTGTCATCAACTTCGTCTACATTACGTTAAACACGGTGCGTTTTTTGCTGGTGATGCGCGGCTATCGGTACTTCGCGGCCTTCGCCAGTGTCATTGAAATCACGATTTATGTCTTAGGGCTGTCACTAGTGCTTGACCGGTTGCATAATCCAATCAATCTGGTCGTTTACGCGCTCGGCTACGGCGTCGGTGTGTACGTCGGGATGGTGATTGAAGACCACTTGGCCCTGGGTTACACGATGATTTCAGTCATTTTGCCGGATCCCAAATCAAGTTTGCCTGGCATCCTGCGGGAAAATGGCTTTGGGGTCACCCAGCACGCGGCGTATGGTCTGGAAGGTGAACGGTTGGCGCTGGAGATTTTAGCCCCACGCAAGAATGAACGGCGCCTCTATGATTTGATCAAGGACGCGGCGCCCAGTGCATTCGTCATCGCTTACGAACCGCGCTATATCTCTGGTGGCTTTTGGCTCAAACGGGTCAAGCGACGCAATGCGCGGCGGAAAAAACAGTGATAAACTTGCAACCAGGTGCACCAGCAAGTATGATTGTTACAGGTTAATCAGCGTTAAGTATGAATCAATAATCAAATTATTATTTTAAGCATAGGAAAGTAGGGACTGAAGTGGACAACTCGATTTTAAACCCAGGTGGTACGCTTGGCATCATCGGAAGTAGTACTAATGGTGTTGGATTAGTAATTGCCGCGCGTAATGCTGGCATCAATGTCGGGGTATACGGCGATAACGAAAATACAGAGACCATGGAACTGGCAGATTTTCGCGTTGTCGGAGCCCTCAATGACCAACAACAGTTACAAAACTTTGCGGAACGTTGCGATATGGTGACTTATGAATCAGAAACCATTGACGCGTCCGTCATTAATTTCTTGGCGGCCCATACCCGGGTTCCTCAGGGTGCGGATGCGCTTGAAATCACGCAGGATCGCTCTTTGGAACGGGCGTTCTTTAGTCAACTTAACTTGAACGTGGCGCCGTCCGCCACCATCGTCAGCCTGGACGATGTCTATCAATCGATCGGTTCGATTGGCTACCCAAGTATTTTGAAGCCGATTCAAAAGGGACTCGGTCAGAATCGCCAGCTGGTCATCAAGACGCAGACGGATATCGTTAAGGCCGCCGACTTGCTAGACTGGGGGACTTACCTGTTAGAATCCTTGATTCCCTATGATAAGGAACTCTCAGTCTTTGGCGCTAAGAGCGGTGACACGACCGCCTTTTTCCCAACGGTCGAGAATCGTTATCAAAATCATGAATTAGTCGCTTCAATCGTGCCGGCTCAGATCGATTCAGCCGTTAACGATGAAATGTTGCGGATTACTAAAGAAATCAGTGACAACTTGAACTACACTGGTGTCTTTGAAGTGGCTTTCTTCTTGACGAAGAGCGGCAATTTATATGTCAAACGGATCGTCCCAGCGATGCACCAAGCGGGCTACGTTTTCGAACGGGCCACGAACATCAGTATGGCCGAACAACACTTACGGGCGATTGCTGGCTTACCATTGATGCCGGTCAAGCAACTAATGCCGGTGGTCGCAGCGTACTTCACGCCGGCCCAAGAAAGTGGCATTCGGACACAGTGGCAGATCAAGACTAACTGGTTCTTCAATTTCTATCACCGGACACTGCTACAAGCGCACCGCGCACCAGTTGCTGGTCACGTGCTCGTTGAAGCACCGAGTGTCAAAGAAGCTCTCGAACAGATCGAGGACACCAGTATCTGGCGCTTCGGTCAATCCGCGCCAGCTGAGACTGAAACTGATACCGAAGACGATGCTTAATTGCAGTCATCAATAATCAATAATTTCAAACTAGTTGTCGACAGTGCCGGCTAACTAGATCATACATAGTCGTTTCAAGATGCAATCTTCTTGGGGCGGCTATTTTTGTGACGCATTCAGGTCAAGACCGCCAGCTGAGGACTGCTGGGAAATAGGGTGAGTCAGCGTAAGCCTGCAGTGTTTGACGCGTCCCAGTCTGGCCTCCAGCAATTCTGGGCAATGGCCGGGATGATATTCGAAAGGCAGACATGTGCGGACCCAACTTTAAGACTGATTTTTGATAATTTCTCAGCTATCTCACTCATGGTTGAATGCTATGAATCATTAGTTGCACTGAACATCACCAGAGTTTTCCCTAGTTAATTGGTACTCTGAAGTCTTGGATTGAATTCAATTGATCCTAATTAGGTGGTCGTTCATCTGCCATTCAATTGTCAGCCGGCCCCGGAAGTCGGACCAGGACGCCACTACCACTGTAGGTCTACGCCAACTTGCCTTACTTTCCAGCGGGCCATAGCTGGCGGTTTTGACTTTCGCATCTACTACAGTCAAAAACAATTCAATTTGAAAGTTAATAAAAGCTTATGTAAGCACGAGGATGGGGTAAAATTAGGGTGTGTCGGTTGCCAGGGTCGTGGGTGGTATTTTTGTCCGCGATGACGGCTTTAAAGTTCAGCAATCATGCCCAAAATTTGCTATAATGTTTGGTGACTGATTTTTAGAAAGGGTGGCGAACAGCGTGTCGAAAGAAAGCCTATTGGCAGGAATGAATGACAAGCAACAGGAAGCCGTATTAGACACAGAAGGACCGCTACTAATTATGGCCGGTGCTGGCTCGGGGAAGACGCGAGTACTGACACACCGGGTAGCTTATTTAATTGAAGAACGAGGGGCCAACCCTTGGAACGTCTTAGCGATTACTTTTACCAACAAGGCCGCACGTGAAATGCGTGAACGGGTCGGAAAGTTGCTAGGGGAATCGGCACAGGAAGTCTGGGTCTCAACGTTCCATGCATTGTGTGTCCGGATTTTACGTCGGGATATCGAGCAGATTGGCTACAACCGGGCGTTTACGATTGCGGGGACTAGTGAACAACGGACACTGGTCAAACGGATTTTGACGGAACAAAATATTGATTCTAAGAAGTTTGACCCGCGCTCGATTTTGTCCGCGATTTCGAATGCCAAAAACGATTTGCAGACGCCTGAAATGTATAAGGAATCCGCTGCAAGTCCTTTTGAAAGTGTTGTTGCGGATGTTTATTTACAATATCAACGCGAACTGGCTGCGGACCAAGCAGTCGATTTTGATGACTTGATCATGCTGACGATTCGGTTATTTAAACAAAATCCGGAAACGTTGGCTTGGTACCAAAATAAATTCCATTATATTCACGTGGATGAATATCAAGATACGAACAACGCCCAGTACACATTGGTCAACTTGTTAGCAGACAAGTATAAGAATCTCTGTGTCGTTGGGGATGCCGACCAATCCATCTATGGTTGGCGGGGTGCCAACATGGAAAATATCCTGGATTTTGAAAAGGATTATCCACAAGCCGACACCGTGATGTTGGAACAAAACTACCGGTCAACGAAGACGATTTTGTCGGCTGCTAACGCGGTCATCAATAACAATTCAACGCGTCGGCCGAAGAAGTTATGGACGGAAAATGAATCGGGCGACAAGATTTCTTACTATCGTGGTCAAAGCGAAAGTGACGAAACGCATTTTGTGATTGCCAAGATTCAGGAGAGCATGCAAGCCGACAATCTTAATTACGGTGATTTTGCCATTCTGTATCGAACCAACGCACAGTCCCGGGTCATGGAAGAATCGTTGGTCAAGGCCAACATTCCTTACACGATGGTTGGGGGTAACAAGTTCTACGACCGCAAAGAAATTCGCGATGTTTTGTCCTATTTGACACTCGTCGTCAATGATCAGGATTCAATGAATTTTGAACGGGTCGTTAATGAACCCAAACGTGGTATCGGGCAGACTAGTGTTGAAAAGCTTCGGTTGTTTGCGGATGAAGCGGGCTATTCAATGCTCGAAGCCGCTAGCAACGTTGATATGGCCAACGGTATTTCAGCGCGTGCCAAAGGGGCATTAGCTAAGTTTGCGGCAACGATGAATGAATTACGCGCGATGCGTGAATACTTGTCAGTTACTGATTTGACGCAAGAAATCCTGAACCGGACTGGTTATATGAAGGCCTTGAAGGATGCCAAAGCAACCAAATCACTAGAAGCTCAGGCACGGATCGAAAACATCGAAGAATTCTTATCCGTTACCAAACAATTTGATGACAGTTATCAACCTGAAGATGAAGACAGCGACAAGTTTGTTGATTTCTTAGCTGACTTAGCCTTAGTCTCGGATGTCGATAACGTGGAAGAAGAACCGCAAGCTGTGACGTTAATGACGCTGCATGCGGCTAAGGGGCTGGAATTCCCAGTCGTCTTCCTGATTGGTTTGGAAGAGGGCATCTTCCCATTGTCCCGTGCGATGATGGATGAAGATGAATTGGAAGAAGAACGGCGCTTAGCCTACGTTGGGATTACCCGGGCTGAAAAGAAGCTGTATTTGACCAATGCCTACTCACGGATGTTGTATGGTCGGCGGCAAAACAACCCGGCATCACGGTTCGTGGAAGAAATTGAACCGGACTTAATTAAAAATGAAAATACGTTGGATGGCGCCAGCAGCACTGGGCCAAAAGTACCGTTTGGTAACGATCGTGAACGGCGGGCCTTTACACCATCCTACAAGAAGAACCCAGTCGGAACGCGTGCCACGGTCAAAAAGGCCGCTGGAACGGGTGCTGACAAGAATAGTTGGTCAATCGGTGATAAAGTCAAGCATCGCAAGTGGGGCACTGGAACGGTTGTGAAGGTGACTGGCGCTGGCGAGGATGCTGAATTAGACATTGCCTTCAAATCTGAAGGAATCAAACGTTTATTAGCGGCGTTTGCACCGATTCAAAAAGTACAAGATTAGTTAGGAGGACTAGCTGATGGCAGACGAACCCAACACAATGACCGTCACACAGGCGGCTGAAGAGGCGGCGACTTTACGGCAAACGTTAAATGAATGGCGGCGGCAGTACTATGATGAAGACGCACCGAATGTTGAAGATAGTGTTTATGACCAAAAGTATGAACGCTTAGTCGAACTTGAACAACAATTTCCACAATTGGTCACGCCCGATTCGCCAACGCAATTAGTTGGTGGGACGGTCAAATCTGGTTTTGACAAAGTCACTCATGAGATTCCAATGTTGTCATTAGGCGACGTCTTCTCACAAGCCGAATTGCAGGAATTCGCGGACCGGTTGGAACAAAATGTCGGTCATGCGGTGGATTATAACTGTGAGTTGAAAATCGATGGGCTTGCGCTTTCCTTGCGTTATGAAGACGGGGTGCTCGTTCAAGGGTCTACTCGTGGTAATGGGACGGTCGGTGAAGACATCACGGCCAATATCAAGACGATCAAGTCGATTCCACAACGGTTGACCAAGCCATTGACGATTGACGTTCGGGGCGAATGTTATATGCCGAAAGCGGCGTTTGCAGCGTTGAACGAACGGCGAGAAGCAGCCGGTGAGCCGGTCTTCACTAATCCGCGGAATGCGGCAGCTGGGACGTTGCGGCAGTTAGATTCACGCGTGGTCGCCGAACGTCAGCTGAGTACCTTCATGTACAACATCGCCGACTACGAACCGCTTAAAGCCCGGACGCAGAGTGATATGTTGACGGAGTTTGCTGACTTGGGGTTTGCGATTAATCCTGACTTTAAGGTCGCCCATTCGATGAGCGAAGTCTTTGACTATATCGATCAGTATCAAAATGAACGACCAGAGTTGGCGTATGGTATCGATGGGATCGTCATCAAAGCCAATCCGTTACCACTACAACGGTCATTAGGTGCTACAGTCAAAGTGCCACGGTGGGCGATTGCGTACAAGTTCCCGCCCGATGAACAACCAACGACCCTGTTAGATGTTGAATGGACGGTTGGTCGGACGGGCGTCGTCACGCCAACTGCAGTGATGGAACCCGTTCAATTGGCGGGGACAACGGTCGCTCGTGCCTCTTTGCACAATCCGGATTACGTTGCGGCTAAGGACGTCCGCATCGGCGACACCGTCTTGTTGCACAAGGCTGGCGATATCATTCCCGAAATTTCATCGGTCGATTTAAAACAACGGCCAAAAGACGCGCAGCCGCTCGAGATTCCAACGGATTGTCCATCATGTGGCGCGCCACTTGTTCATTTGGAAGATGAAGTGGCGTTACGGTGCATTAATCCAAAGTGTCCGGCGCAAGTCCAAGAAGGGCTCGTCCATTTTGCCTCCCGTAATGCGATGAACATCGATGGCTTAGGGCCACGGATTATTGCCCAATTGTATACCAATCATCTGGTGGCGGATGTCGCTGATTTATATCGATTGACGAAGGACCAACTGTTAACTTTAGATAAAATAAAAGATAAATCTGCTGAAAAGCTCTTGACAGCAATTGACCGTAGCCGTGATAATTCACTTGAACGGTTATTGTTCGGCCTTGGTATTCGGCACGTTGGCGCGAAGGTGGCTCGCCTGATTGCGCAACATTTCGGCACCATTGAAGCGTTGATGGCGGCGAGTCAGGAAGAAATTGCGGCCATTGATTCGATGGGTGACGTGATTGCAAACGCCGTCGTTCAATATTTTGAGAGTGACGAAGTGCATACGTTGATCAGCGAATTGCAAGCCGTTAAGGTGAATACCACTTATCAAGGCCCTAGTGCCACCGTGGCAGAAGATAGTAATAGCTGGTTTGCAGGTAAACGGGTCGTTTTAACGGGTAAGCTGGAAAGCTTCACCCGTCCTGAAGCGACGCAATGGCTGCAAGCCCATGGTGCCACGGTAACGGGGAGCGTCTCGAAAAAGACCGACCTCGTCATTGCAGGTAGCGATGCCGGAAGTAAGTTGCAAAAAGCACAGCAGCTGGACATTACCGTATGGGATGAAGCCCGGTTCAGCGAAACAATGAGGGAGGATACACAAGCGTGAATGTCAAACGCATACGCACGATTGGTCTAGTAGCAATGGCTGCCATTGTTCTAGCCGCCTGCGGTAATTTAAAAAATTCATCATTTGGCTCGAGTAGTAGCAGTACCACGACGACTGGGACGAAAACGACCACGACGACTGGGACGACCGACAGCGAATTTTATCAAGGTGTGATCAAGAATGGTCGGTACCGCACGAGTAAGTCTCGTGGAATCGCCGCATCGCAAAATGATAACGTCATGAATTTGAAGAGCTTTGAAAGTGGCCTCTTGGACGTTTCTAAGAAGGTCTTTCCAACTAGCAAGTACGTCTTCCAAGAAGGCCAGTATTTGAGCTCGTCAACGGTCGAAAATTGGTTAGGCCGTAAATCAAGCAGTAATTCTGAAGGCTTGAACCCGAAGAGTAATGGTAAGACTGGGGAAACGACCCGGAATCCGATTTACTTACAACAGCTTGAAGAACAGGACTACATGGTCCAAAATGGGAGTAAGCTGTCCCTTGGCGGGGTCACGATCGGACTTGGAATGAACTCTGTCGATTACTATACCAAGGTTGAATATGGGGCGACCTATGAGACGAACATTTCAACGACTGAATTAACGGCACAAGGGAAGAAGATGGCTAACACTGTCTTACAACGTTTGCGTCAACGTTCAGCTTTGAAGAGTGTCCCAATCGTGTTAGCCCTCTATAAGCAATCATCCAACGATAGCTTAGTGGGCGGTGACATGATTGCCTACGCCGTGTCTAAGAATGGGTCGACATCGATTTCCAATTGGACCTCATTGAACTGGAAGAATTACGTCTTCCCAGCAACCTCAGAGTCTAAGAACTCGGGCGCTAATAGTAACGATGAATCAGACTTTAGTCAATTTAAGTCACATGTTCAGAACTTCTTCCCGAACTTGTCTGGTGTGACTGCCAATGCCCACTATAAAGACAAGTCGTTGAGCAAGTTAAGTGTCAACATTACCACTAAGTTCTACAGTGAGACTGAAATCATTAGCTTTACGCAGTACTTAGCGACCGCTGCAAAACGGTACTTGCCATCTGGGATTCCAGTGGAAATCACGGTCAAGAGTGCCAATGGCGATATCCAAAGTTTCTTAGCGCGGACTGCGAAGGGCAGCTCGTATTACACCCACGTCTTTAGTGACCAGGGCGACGATTAAATAATTAAGTAGATTTGAGAAAGAAGGAAATCTGATGGCTGAAGAACGGATTAATGCCGAACAAGTCCAACACGTTGCCAGTTTGGCAAAATTGGAATTTACACCAGACCAACTGGCGATGTTTACACCCCAATTGGAAAAAATCATCGGCATGTTCGAAGAATTGAGCAAGGTTGATACGACTGGCGTTCCCGTGACGTCACGGATGAGTGACCATACCAATACGTTACGTGAGGACGTGGCGGTCAAGAGTGATGAAGAACTACGGGAAGCGTTATTGAAGAACGCGCCAGAAACGGCCAATGGCTTGATCAAAGTGCCAGCAATTATTGATGAAAGTGGGGACGGTGAATAATGACTTATTTCGACCAAGATCTGACTAGTTTACATGCTGATTTAGTCGCCAAGAAAATCAGTGCGACCGAACTAGCCAAGGCCACTTTTGCCACGATGAATCAGGTTGACCCACAATTAGGGGCCTTCTTGAATTTAAATGAAGAACAGGCATTGCAACAAGCCGCAGCCTTAGACCAAAAAGGTATCGATGAAAACAATGTGTTTGCCGGAATTCCGATGGCGGTCAAGGATAACATTGTGACCAAGGACTTAACGACCACGGCAGCATCTAAGATGTTGGAAAACTTTGTGCCGGTCTATAACGCGACCGTTGTTGACAAATTATTAGCCAGCAACGCCTTAATCGTCGGTAAGACCAACATGGATGAATTTGCGATGGGTGGTTCGACGGAAACGTCAGCCTTCCACGTGACCCGTAATCCATGGGACATCAGTCGCGTTCCTGGTGGTTCATCGGGTGGTTCAGCCGTTGCGGTTGCTTCTGGACAAGTGCCAGTTGCACTCGGTTCTGATACTGGTGGTTCAATTCGTCAACCATCTTCATTCAACGGCATCGTTGGGATGAAACCAACGTACGGTCGGGTCTCACGCTGGGGGCTGATCGCGTTTGGCTCATCACTCGACCAAATCGGTCCAATGACGCGGACGGTCAAGGATAACGCGGCGGCCTTAAACATGATTGCCGGTAACGATGTTCATGATACGACCTCGTCACAACAAGCCGTACCAGATTTCACCGCTGGTTTGACTGGTGATATCAAGGGTATGAAGATTGGGTTGCCTAAGGAATACATGGGCGACGGTATTGATCCGAAGGTCCGCGAAGTCATCGAACAAGCCGTTAAACAATTCGAAGACTTAGGCGCGACCGTTGAAGAAGTCTCATTGCCAAATAGTCGCTATGGTGTGGCTGCATACTACATCATCGCGTCATCAGAAGCTTCATCTAACTTACAACGGTTTGATGGGATTCGTTACGGTTTCCGGGCGGAGGATGTCAAGAACTTGGAAGACGTCTATGTTCGTAGCCGTTCTGAAGGCTTCGGTGATGAAGTTAAGCGTCGGATCATGCTTGGAACGTTCTCGCTTTCAGCAGGGTACTACGATGCCTACTTCCACAAGGCCGGCCAAGTTCGGACGATGATTATTAATGATTTCAATAAGGTCTTTGAAGATTACGACCTCATCATGGGCCCAGTTGCACCAACGCCAGCGTTCAAGTTAGGCGATGAACTCTCAGACCCAATCACGATGTATATGAACGATGTCTTGACGATTCCGGTCAACTTGGCGGGATTGCCAGGGATGTCAGTGCCAGCTGGGTTTGCAGACGGGTTACCAGTTGGACTGCAATTAATCGGTAAGGCGTTTGATGAAGGTACGCTCTACAAGGCGGGTTATGCCTTTGAACAGGCGACCCAAGTCTACAAGCAAACCCCGAAAGTCGGAGGTGCTAACTAATGAATTTTGTAACCACGATTGGTTTGGAAGTCCACGTTGAATTAAAAACGAATTCCAAAATCTTTAGTCCTTCACCCGTGCAATTTGGTTCCGAACCAAATGCCAACACCAATGTGATCGATTGGGGATATCCTGGGGTACTGCCAACACCGAACAAGGGCGTTGTCGAAGCCGGAATCAAGGCCGCAACTGCCTTACACGCACAGATCGAGCACCATACGTACTTTGACCGTAAAAACTACTTCTATCCAGATAACCCTAAGGCCTACCAAATCACGCAGCATGAAAAGCCAATTGCGCATGATGGTTGGATCGAAATCGAAGTTGATGGTCAGAAGAAAAAAATCGGTATCGAAGAAATGCATATTGAAGAAGATGCCGGGAAGAACACCCACGAAAATGACTATTCCTATGTCGATTTGAACCGGCAAGGGACGCCATTGATCGAAATTGTTTCGAAGCCTGATATTGCGTCACCAGAGGAAGCTTATGCCTACTGTGAAGCATTGCGGCAACGGATTCAATTTACCGGTGTTTCGGATGTTAAGATGGAAGAAGGATCCATGCGGGTCGACGTTAACATTTCGATTCGGCCAGCCGGTTCGGATAAGTACGGTGTGAAGACCGAAATGAAGAACTTGAACTCCTTCAACTATGTCCGTAAATCGTTGGAATACGAGGAAAAGCGGCAACAACAAGTCTTAATGTCTGGCGGCAAGATTCAACAAGAGACACGTCGGTTTGACGAAACAACTGGTGAAACGATTTTAATGCGGGTCAAGGAAGGTAGCGATGATTACCGTTACTTCCCAGAACCTGATATTCCAGCCGTCAACATTGACGATGATTGGATTGCAGCGGTCAAAGCCACGATTCCAGAAATGCCTGGTTCACGGCGCGAACGTTACGTCAACGAATTTGGTTTGACGGCCTATGACGCGGGTGTTTTGACGCAGACTAAGGAAATGTCTGACTTCTTTGATGACACGGTCGCACAGGGTGCCGATCCTAAGTTGGCTTCGAACTACTTGCAAGGGGACGTCAACGCCTACTTGAACGAGCACAAGGTCGACTTGTCAGCGACTGAGTTAACGCCAGAACATTTGGCGGGCATGATTAAAATGATTACTGACGAGACGATTTCAAGTAAAATCGCCAAGAAGGTCTTCAAAGCAATTATGGCTGGTTCAGAACCCGTTCAATGGGTCAATGACAAGGGCTTAGTTCAATTGTCAGATCCAGCTAAGTTACAACCAATCGTTGATGACGTATTGGACAACAACCAACAATCAATCGACGACTTTAAGAATGGGAAAGACCGGGCTGTCGGCTTCCTCGTGGGTCAAATCATGAAGAAGACGCGTGGTCAGGCCAACCCGAAAGTGGTCAACCAATTATTAATGACGTCATTAAAAGCACGATAATTGCATCAAAAGGCACGGTAGCGTGTTGGGGTAGGTCGGTTAGGTCTTGGACCTGAATCACGATTCTATGACCAGTAGTTGGCACGACTAAGCACAGAACACTCGACCGTGCGAGCGGAGGAATAGGAAACATGCGTAAACGGGCACGACTTATTTACAACCCGACTTCTGGACGTGAGGCACTCGCCCACGATCTAGTTGAAATTCTTGGTATCTTTGAACAAGCTGGCTATGAGACCAGTGCGTTTGCGACGACGCCAGCCCCTAATTCAGCGGCTGACGAGGCGCGCCGGTGTGCCAAGGATGGGTTCGAACTGATTGTAGCAGCTGGTGGTGATGGGACCATCAATCAAGTAGTAAACGGGCTAGCTGGCTTAAAACGGCGGCCTAAGATGGCCATTATTCCGGCGGGTACGACCAATGATTATGCCCGGGCACTGCGGATTCCGCGAAATGATCCGGTCGCCGCGGCCAAGGTCGTTTTAAAGAACCAGACGGTCAAAATGGACATCGGTCAAGCCGGTGACCAATACTTCATCAACATTGCGGCTGGGGGCATGTTGACGGAATTGACTTACGACGTGCCATCACAATTGAAATCGATTTTCGGTTACGCCGCATACTTGGCCAAAGGGGCTGAGTTATTGCCACGCGTGAAACCGATTGAGATGGATCTGAAATATGATGGTGGCCATTATCAAGGCAAGGCGTCCATGTTCTTCTTAGCGCTGACGAATTCGGTGGGTGGCTTCGAACAGTTGGTGCCGGATGCCTCGCTCGACGACGGTAAGTTTACGATGATTATCGTTAAGACCAGTAATTTGGCCAAAATGCTCCACCTGATGACCTTAGTGCTCAATGGTGGGAAGCACATCAATGATCCAAGCATTATCTATGTCAAGACGAGCAAGGTCGTTGCTAAGCCAGCTGATAAGGACCGGTTGATGATTAATTTAGACGGGGAATACGGTGGTGATGCACCGATGACGTTCCGTAACTTGAAGCAACACATTGAAATGTTTGCCGATACGGACCGCATCCCTGATGAAGCAATCACCGACACTGATCCAGAATTAGAAGATGCAGAACGGCACTTCGTTTCGGCCGTCGACCAGTTGCCAGCCGCAACTGAGGACGACGAAAAAACAGAATAACTTGCTTAAATTACCGTTTACCGATACAATGGTGGACGGTAATTTTTTTAAGAGTGTTCATCAGGACGGTTTGCCGGTGAGCATTGCCTAGCTAGTTGATTATTGCGGTTTTTGCAATGGTCAACTAGCGTAGCAAGCGGAGGCGGCAATCCTGATGAACACGTTTCGACAGTAAGGCTAGGACGAGACTGAGCTAGTTGATTATTGCGGTTTTTGCAATGGTCAACTGGCGTAGCAAGCGGAGTGCACAGCTGAAGGTTGCACGTTTCGACAGTAAGGCTAGGACGAGACCGAGTGAGTTGATGGTTGCGGTTTTTGCAAGTATCAACTAGCGTAGCAAGCGGAGGCGGCAGTCCTGATGAACACGTTTCGACAGTAAGGCTAGGACGAGACCGAGTGAGTTGATGGTTGCGGTTTTTGCAAGTATCAACTAGCGTAGCAAGCGGAGGCGGCAATCCTGATGAACACGTTTCGACAATAAGACTAGGACGAGACCGAGCGAGTTGATTATTGCGGTTTTGGCAATGGTCAACTGGCGTAGCAAGCGGAGGCGGCAGTCCTGATGAACACTTTTCGACAGCAAGGCTAGGACGGGGCGTGTGAAGTGAAATGATGCAGTTTCGACCCCAAAACGAGTGCACGTGCAGCTTAGCAATATGACCTGCAACCCGTTTGAACGCCTGGTAGTACAGTTATATCCAGCCAAACAGACAATCAAAAGAACCCACAAAGAAAGCAAGAGGAAACCAATGAAAGTTAATTTACCAGTGCATAAGGGTGACGTGTTAGATGTCACCATCATGGACTTAACGTATCAAGGCATGGGAGTTGCTAAAGTTGATAACTACCCGATTTTTATTGAAAATGCCTTACCGGAAGAAAAAATCACGGTCAAAGTGACGAAGACGACAAAGAATTTTGCCTTCGGGGAAGTTGAAAAGATCAACCAAGTTAGCCCACACCGGGTCAATCCAAAGGGCCGCGTTTATCGGCAGACTGGGATTGCGCCATTGCAACACCTAGAATACAGTGAACAGCTGAAATTCAAACAACATCAGGTCGCTGAATTATTCGCTAAAGTGCACATGGATGATGTTGAAGTCTTGCCAACGATTGGGATGGACAATCCGACCCAGTATCGGAATAAGGCGCAAGTACCTGTTCGCCAGGTTCAGGGGCAATTGACGACTGGTTTTTACAAGAAGAACAGTCATCAATTAATGCCAATTGAAGATTATTACATTCAGGATCCTGAAATTGATAAGGCAATCGTGGTCGTACGTGACATTTTGCGGAAGTATCACGAAGCAGCCTATGACGAATTCCATCACAGTGGTACGATTCGGACGATTATGGTTCGTCGGGGCTACTACAGCCACGAAATGATGGTCGTTATCGTCACTCGGACGAAGCATCTACCAATGGCTGACGTGGTCACACAAGAGATTCAAGCCGCCTTACCAGAAGTGGTCAGTGTGATTCAAAACGTTAACTCAAAGAAGACTAACGTGATTTTAGGGCCAGTTAACAACGTGTTAGCAGGAAAGTCGACAATTGATGACCAATTATTAGGATTGACGTTTGCTATTTCGGCACAATCATTCTACCAGGTCAATCCACAACAGACTGAAAAACTGTATCAATTGGCGATTGACCGCGCTGGATTGACGGGTAATGAAACGGTGATTGACGCTTATTCCGGTATCGGAACCATTTCACTGACGATGGCGCAACATGCTAAGCAGGTGTATGGGGTCGAAATTGTTCCCGCTGCGATTGATAATGCTCGCCAGAACGCGGATAAGAATGGTATCACGAATGCCAAGTTTGTGCTGGATAGCGCTGAAAAAGCGATGGCTAAGTGGCAAGCGGATGGTATCAAGCCAGACGTGATCGTCGTTGATCCACCACGCAAGGGTCTGGACGCTGACTTCATCAAGAGCGCCGGCGAAATGGCACCAAAACGGGTCGTTTACATTAGTTGTAACCCATCGACCTTAGTTCGCGACGTTCAACGGTTTGCGGAATACGGGTACCAGATCAGTGCACCAGTTCAACCTGTAGACCAGTTCCCACAGACGCCGCATATTGAATCGGTGACGGTGCTGGAACGTAAAGAAAAATAGTTTTTTGAATGCCGGTATAAAGGTATTCATGATAGCTGAAAAGTGTGCCAGTTCCGTTTTTGTTGACGGAAATTGGTACACTTTTTTTGTTGTCACGATTGACGATGCTTTTCTTGTAATTGTTGGTGTACTTGTTCGGCTGTGTAGGTCTTACCATGCTTAAAGTCATCGAAGCCTTTTTGAATTTTTTGATCAAATTGTTCTGTCGTTAAAGTCGAGGCATCTAATGGGTGATGATGAAGCTTGACTTCAAAAGGGATGCCTTGTTGTTCCACCACTTGTTGTAGAAACATACTGAGTGCTGTTGACATCGGAATTTGAAGTTTGTCTAATACATCTTCAGCCTGGTTCTTCAGTTCTGGGCTGACTCTAGTGAAAACGCTGGCTGTTTTCTTGATTGGCTTTGCCATATTAATTACCTCCACATTCAAGTTGTTGATGTGACATTATCTTTTTTGCAATCTAATAGCAAGCATTTGCAATCATTTCGTCAGTGAACTCGTCCAGTGTAAATAGTGTGAGTACTATCTTCATTTATGGTGCAAGCTAACCACATAATTATGATTCAAAAGGTGGTATTACAGACGGTACGGGCGTATAGTCTTGAGGAGGAGCTAGTGCAGCATGTTGGGAAGTAGCCTTTAATTTTTTTCGTTGACTATTCTCCAGTACGTAACGGTTAGGTATCGGCATGAGAATAGCCGCGATTCGTTTTTTCTCAGATTGTACCTGAAGTTCTAGTTTCAAGACAGCTCTATATAGGGCCTTTTGCTGGTCTATTTGTATGGAATAGTTTGTTTAAAAGGCGAGTATCAAGTTATAATCATAAGCAATTATTACAAATGATGAGTAATTCACGAAGAGGTGATAGTCATGAAAACGACAAAAACTAGACGGCAGGGTAATGCGATTACGCTAACGGTTCCTGAATCATTCAAGATTGGTGTTGGTGTAACGGTTAGGCCACATCTAACCGATTATGGTATCTTTTATGAATTTGCTCAGGACGATGACTGCTTAGACTTTAGTGAAAACATTCTTCAGGATTTGGTTCATCAAGGGTACGAAGGCCAAGAATTAATCACCCAGTTCAAAAAGATGAAAAAGCAGTTGCCTAAAGCGATGGATCGTCTAATTGAAGATTCGGACGATGGCGTAACAATGACTAAAGAGGAAGCTGCTAAGGCAATTGGCCTGTAAATTCATCCCTGAAAATGAGTAATGATGAAGCCAATAAAACCAGTCTTTTTGGACAATATTTACGATGATATTGCCAGCGCCCCCTGATGTTGGATCACGCAACAAGGACAGTTTAAGAATATTATTGTGCCAACTTGGTCTAGCAATTAAAGCTAGACTTTTTAATTACAATTACTATGAACTAAGCATCCTAGTGACGCTAGTAGCAGCGCCTTGTTGCCCTCAGTAATTGAAACTGACCACAATCACATAAATTGTTTGGCCCTAGCAGAAATAGTCCGTGAAAAGGGCTACAATGGACCTATACTATAGTGAACGTGAAAGGATGTTTCCTTTGAAATTAGATGATCTGATTGACCCGTTTGTTAATGCTGAAGATGGTATGATCTACTACTACCGTCGTTCAACGGATGAGATTGTGGTACTAGTAAATGATCATTTTGCGGATGACGACAGCAATGATAAATTAGCAGAAGCCATTGATGACAATCGTGATGACTATGTGAGTTTTCCAACTGAGATCGACATTCACGATTATCAGATTATGAGGGATTATGTTGATCAAGTGGCCGATGATCGTCAAAGAGAGCGGCTAGAACAAGCAATCAGTGGCCGAGGCGCCTTTCGTAGATTTCGGTCAACAATTGAACAACTTGGTTTATTAGAGCAATGGTATGATTTTGAAGCGCAAGCCTATCACGATATGGCCGTTGAGTGGTGCCACGAAAATGACGTGCCATATGAAGAATAGGGGAGTCTTTGTAAGCGTGAATGTTTGCGATGATTTTAGGCAGTTGGTGTTGATTTAGCCACTTACAAATTGGTTATCACCCTTAGCCAGTTAGCGACAACTAATACACTAAAAACAAAAATGCTTATGTGACAATTCATCAAGATTACGCTTGGTTGAATTTTTTCGGTGTGGGTCAGTTGGCTATTTGAATTTCAATAAGTACCCCCGTAAATAATTGTATTTATTGGTCAATTATTAAACGCAAACGCCATCGAATATCTTAAAATAAATAAAAAATAAGCGTTTTATCCCGGTTTTTGCGCAGTATGGGTTATAATGAAACACGAAATAAACCAAAAAACGGGGGAGCATAATGGTAAAGAGAAGAACACTAACACAAGCAAAAGTATTAGCGACAGCTAATCAGTTAATTGAGAGTAAGGGTATTAACGGATTAACGATTCGTGACTTAGCGTTAGTTTTGGATGTCCGGCCACAATCCATTTATAATTATGTTGATAGCCTGAGTGATCTATTGGATCAGGTCGGCCTCCAATTTGTTCAAAATGTGGCTGATAGGTTGACTGAAAAAATTGCCAATGTTGATGGCGATGAAGCCTTGATGGCCTTTGCACAGGAATTTCGGGCGGCCTGTGTTCAACATCAACGTTTGGCACCGCTATTACTGGATTTGAATGACAACTTGAAGATTCCACGCTCACGTAAAGCAATCGTGCAGTTGTATCAAATGATGTTTAAACCTTTACAATTGGACGACTCAGCGCGGGTTGAAAATACGTTGTACCGGTCGACTTTATTCGGCTTCATCATTCAGGAAATCGGTGGCTTTTTCAAAATGAGCGGGACAGAACTTGATGAACGTTTTACAAAGGTCATGCAGCTGGCAATTGACCAGACGCATTTACCAGCGGATGAAACTAACGATTAATGATAATCACGGCTATCCATATCGGGTGGCCGTTTTTTTATTCGGTCAAAATGCAAAACGCCTGCCAACTTTGTGGGACACGTCACGGATGGCGAGTGCCGTAATAACACAAAAATGGGCAGGCAGTCACAGAAGCGTGTTGGCGCTGTCAGCCTTGGTTGTGAAGCACGTGCGCAGCTTCTAGCCCCATGGCAATCAGTTTGATAGTATCGTAATCATAATGAAAAGATTAATTTTACAATGGAAAGCATAAATTCGGGCGTTTTTTTCGC
>NZ_JAGYGS010000159.1:0-736 GCF_018991185.1 Lactiplantibacillus sp. 7.2.4 | reverse complement strand
AAATCTAGCTAATTTGGTATGATAGTTCAAAAAAGGTGATCAGTAATGAATTATCCCAGTAATATTTCTCGCCGACAATTTGAACTAGTCCGTCCCATTTTAGAAGGTGCACGACAATCAACCAGACCACGGAAATATGATCTTTACGACTTATTTTGCGCGGTGGCCTATGTTTTAAAAACCGGCTGTCAGTGGCGGCAGTTACCAGTTGATTTTCCTCGTTGGCAATCGGTTTATTATTATTATCGAGTATGGTCTGAAGAACAAGTCCTTGATGAACCTTCTATTTTGGATCAATGCTTAAAAAAATTGTCTTTACCCTACGGGAAAAACAGTCGCGCTCGGCTAAAACATCTTTTATAATAATTGACGCCCAAAGTGTTAAAAATACTGATACCGCCAAGCATCATGGTTACGACGGTGGTAAACGAATATCTGGAATAAAACGTCACTTAGCTGTTGATATTAACGGTTTGCCACAAGCAATCCATATCACTACTGCCAATGTTTCTGACCGTGATGGGGCTAGTGCCATGCTAGCGCTAAACTGTGAACATTTACAACAAGTTAAATCAGTTCTTGTTGATGATGGGTACACCGGGGACAACTTCGCCGCCACTGTTCAATCCAATTTAAAAGCCACCGTACAGGTGGCTAAACGCAATGAGCTACATAAATTTGAAGTGTTACCACAACGCTGGATTATTGAGCGTTCTTTCAGTTGGTTAGATAAATG
>NZ_JAGYGS010000158.1:0-740 GCF_018991185.1 Lactiplantibacillus sp. 7.2.4 | reverse complement strand
CATTTTAAATCCGAGATTACCGCTCCAGCCAGACGACATATCTGCGACAAAACTATACTTAACTAGATCAGTCACGTGTAAACATCAGTTTCTTTTTGTAATAATTTTTCTGAAGTAAGAATGGTGCCAACTATCCCCATACCTGCTAATAGAATTGAGGTTTTTGTGTCACAAGTGTTAATCCATTCTAATATTCTATCTAGCCTATCAATTAAATCTTCTTTTTGTTCCTGAAGTTGATAAACGTTTTTAACGGAATCATCTATTTTCGCCATAAATTCCACCATTTTCTAGCATTTTTTTGTTCTTGCAAAGTTTCCAATTGCTCCTTAAGAGCTTTCAATTCATCTTTAGGTTGATTGTCTAATTGCTTTGTTTCTGTTTCCTGTGAGGGCATTTTGAGGGCTTTCAAACTATCGTTTTCTATCTTGTATTCTTCTAGCAAATTTTTATCTTGCAAGGCTAGTCGTTGTTGCTGATCTAGAAGATTTTGTGTTTGTTTTTGAACTTCTAATAAACTTTTTATCTGTTCATCTTTTTCTTTTATGGAATCTATCACATCTAAGTAAACATCATAATCAACAAGTCTATTTGTCGATTCACTTGTTGATGACTTGTTATTTTCAAATCCCATCAAAGCCTTTATATTTTTGACATCTTGGGCGTTCAAAACATATCTATTGCCTTCCTTATTTGGCGTTTTGCTTGGCGATAATTTGGCGATGATTTGTTGAATTCTT
>NZ_JAGYGS010000157.1:0-759 GCF_018991185.1 Lactiplantibacillus sp. 7.2.4 | reverse complement strand
TTAGACAACTTATTCGTGCTACTTCGCTGGAAATAACTTCAACAATCCCTTGGCGACTAAATAAATGATAAATAGGACTAGAAAGACGCCGCCCATTCCAAAAGCCATTAACTCAAACGCAATCGTTAAATTATTAATCAATTAATTGTCCTCCCTACATGAAGAATGACAACAGTAGACCACCGGCAATGACTGACCCAATCTGGCCAGAAACGTTGGCCCCCACCGCGTACATTAGAACAAAGTTTTTTGGATCCTCATCTGATGCCATTTTCTGAATCACGCGACTCGACATTGGGAAAGCCGAAATCCCAGCGGCACCAATCATTGGATTGATTTTCTGTTTTCGGAACAAATTCAATAACTTCGCGAACAAAACACCACCGATTGAATCCATGACAAAAGCCACTAAACCGAATGCAATGATCATTAGCGTTTGCAGATTCAAAAACTGATCAGCTTGCAGTTTTACAGAAATCGTTAGTCCTAGTAAAATACTGACGATATTCACCAGCTCGTTTTGTGCCGTCGAAGATAATCGATCTAAGACCCCACATTCACGTAGTAAATTACCAAACATCAAAAAGCCGACTAGCGGTAATGAAATCGGGGCAATGAACCCGGCCAAGATCGTCACGATGATTGGAAATAGAATCTTCGTCGTTTTCGACACATTTTCCGCCTTGTAAGTCATTCTGATTTGACGTTCTTTTTTGGTCGTCACCGCTTTAATTGCCAGTGGTTGAATAATTGGGACTA
>NZ_JAGYGS010000156.1:0-770 GCF_018991185.1 Lactiplantibacillus sp. 7.2.4 | reverse complement strand
ACTGGGCATGATTTTCTTCATGCCCAAAGAGTGGCTAAGCTAGCTCAAAAAAATGTATAGAAGATTTTAAAAAAAATGAAACTGATATTGGTCTGTATGTTGTGAAAGTAGCTAGCTATTTGCATGACACCATAGACTAAAAAGTCACTGCAGATAGAATAGACTGAGAGGAGTACGAATTATACTTAGCCATGAGAATATTACAACTCCGGCTAGAGAAGACATTTTAGATATTATCCAACATATGTCATATGCTGACAACATTGAACACCATTATCAGCTTTCTAACGAAGGTAAATGTGTTCAGGACGCTGATAGACTTGATGCACTAGGTGCAATCGGCATAGCACGTGCATTTGCTTACGGCGGGCACGCTGGACAGGAAATATATGATTCCAAAATATCAGTGAAGAAAATCAAAACACACGATGATTATCGCCATCACAAAAGTACAACCATCAATCACTTTTATGAAAAGCTGCTGAAATTAGCAAGTTCAATGAATACCAGAACGGGAAAGCAAGAAGCCAGTCGTCGAACAAAGTATATGCGTGATTTCTTATCTGAATTCCAAATGGAAACAGGTGTAAAAGATGAAACATAATGAGCATCTATTAGATAAATCGTATTTCGAAAAAGTCGCTGAACTTTTTAATAAAGGACAGTCTGATCCCCTGCTAGGTGATGCCATGTGAACATGGAATAATCTTCAGGAAGGTTTCACAGTCAATGAGCGTCTTCCAGACACTCTCGTTGATGTTGCTGTTTGG
>NZ_JAGYGS010000155.1:0-772 GCF_018991185.1 Lactiplantibacillus sp. 7.2.4 | reverse complement strand
CTAGCCAGCTAAAACTGCGTTCGATAACCCAGCGTTGCGGGGTCACTTGACCGTGCCTAAGGTCACTCTGTTTAGCAATAATGACTTCAGCGTTAATCATTGCCTGAACTGATTGAGCAAAGTTGTTACCAGTATAACCACCATCGGCCATTACTCGTTGAACCAGGTCAAACTGTGATTTGTTTAACGCCAGTAGCGCATTGGCGCCATCACGCTCAGAAACATTGGCGGTTGTCACATGGACTGCCATCGGCAGCCCATTGATATCTACAGCAAGATGGCGCTTAATCCCACTCACCTTTTTACCACCATCGTAGCCGCTACTTTCAGCAGGATCGGTATTCTTGACACTTTGAGCATCTAGAATGATGAACGATGTATAAACTGAACGCTTCTGAGCCAACCGATGTTGGCTGACAATTTTTTTAAAACCTTATCCAGAGGAGTGATACCAGCAGGAGATGGCGTTTTAGTCCAAAGTAACCAGTAATAATAGACGGTTTCCCATTTAGGAAAATCACTGGGTAAATCGCGCCAAACGCACCCATTTTTCAAGGTATAAAGCAGGGCACAAAAGATATCATATAAATCAACCTTTCTTGGCTTAGTCCGCTTACGTATGCCTTCTAGATCTGTCCGGATTAGTTCAAATTGTTCACGAGAGATGTCGCTACTATAATGGTGTGCAAAGCTTTTCATGGATTAAAAACTCCTGTTTTTGATCTAATTTAACTAAAATCAAATCGAATGTCAAAGTATCCAAACACGTTCT
>NZ_JAGYGS010000154.1:0-796 GCF_018991185.1 Lactiplantibacillus sp. 7.2.4 | reverse complement strand
CGAGTCTTCTTCTAGCCCGGGAAGACCACCCGGACAAGAAGAACTTCGCCCTTGAGCATTGTCAGCCAGCCTCTCCAGTCGGGAAGCCGCTCGAATGGCGGATGAACGACCACCTATCTGGGTACAATTGATCACTGAATGCTAGGAGGCCGGGCCTTCATGCAAACTTTCAATTGGTATCGATGATGCTTTGTGTCATTTGTATACTAAGAAGATTTCCTGAACGTTATTCACTAATTTAAATGGTACCGGGTGTTGAAATTAGTCGATAGAATTGCCTTCGCTTACAGTTCGAAAATTTGCTATCTCAGACGAACAGAGAATATTTTGACAAATTCAGTGAAGTCGCTTGTCCGAGAATCTGAAACATGGTAAAGAAGTTTAGCGATTGTTAGAAACCAGTCTGATTGTTGAATATCAAAGTTTCCTCGTACTAAGGAACCAACGACTAATCCAACAAAAAGTTGGGCCGCATACATCCACCTTTCGAATAGGATTCCGGCTGGAAGGTATTCTGGGCAAGGCCAAGTGGTGAAATTTCACTTAGCAAGCGTCTTGTGCTTGGTTAGTGAAAGACCAGTATTTAAGACGTGGTTTTCGGCTTAAATCTGTGTCCACCACGTCACGGGCATTGCCCAGAATGCCTGGAAGCTGGCGTAGGACGCGTCTATCTACTAGTTTTACGCTAACTCGCTTTGTTTCCAGCGGGGCTCAGCTGGCTGCTTTTGAACTTGAAAGCAGCATGCTTTAATCATGATTCGTGCCAAATCAGTTGGACACCAAAATCATAAAATAG
>NZ_JAGYGS010000153.1:0-797 GCF_018991185.1 Lactiplantibacillus sp. 7.2.4 | reverse complement strand
CTTTCTGGACGGTAAGTTCCCGGTATTTTACCGGGGACTTGCCGTCCAGTTTTGTTTTGATGCGCCGATGATTGTAGAAGTCTATCCATTCGTTCATAGCTTCGATAAGCGCTGTTTTGGTCTCAAAATGTTCATCCATAACCTCGACTTTCATAATGTGAAAAAACGACTCCATGGCGGCGTTGTCGAGACAAGTGGCTTTACGCGACATACTCTGAAATACATGGTGCTCTTTAAGCGTGTTTTGCCAGTGTCGATGCTGATACTGAAACCCTTGGTCAGTATGGACAGTCGTCCGATAATCTAACACCGGTATTCGATTTAGGGCTTCTTTCAAAGGCTTTAAAGCGAATTCAACGGTCGGGTGGTCACTGATATTGAAAGCCAGAACCTCTCCATTGAAGAGGTCGAGGACTGGTTCTAAATAAACCCGTTCATTTTGGCTTTGGTTCCCATACCGGAATTCACTGACGTCGGTGACTAACTTCTGGTAAGGCCGATCTGTTTTGAATCGTCGCTTAAGTCGATTTGGGGCGATGACGCCAACAGTTCCCTTGTAAGAATTATACTTTCGTTTCTGCCGATTAAAGGCGCCACATAGCCAGTCTTGTTCCCGCATAATCCGTAAGACCCGCTTATGATTGATTTTAAAGCCATAAGTGTCATGTAAAGCACTGGTTATTCGTCGGTACCCGTATTTCCGAGTATATTTTGGATCTTGTTGACGAATCTCATCAATTGCCTGAATAATTTGTGAATCATCTAAGTTACGACCACGATGCTCCTTAGCATAATAA
>NZ_JAGYGS010000152.1:0-818 GCF_018991185.1 Lactiplantibacillus sp. 7.2.4 | reverse complement strand
TCTTTTACGCGAACTTTGTTCATCAGATTCCGCCCAACATGAACCAGGCAACGTTGTCGTTTGGCTTTAGGGAAATGCCGATTCAAGCCTTCATCCAAACCAACTAACCCATCGGCCACAAACAACAGCACATCTTTAACGCCCTGCTTGATCAAGGTTCCCAGCAGTTCAGTCCAGATTCCAGTCGATTCCGTTGGCGCCACTTGGTAGTTCAGCACTTCTTTCGTACCATCTGGACGAATGCCAATCGCAATATGAACGGCTTCTTTTTGAACGGTATCCCGCTTTAACGGCAAGTAAGTGGCATCTAAGAAGATGGCCGCATATTGTGAAGCCAGTCGACGTTGCTGGAAAGCTTGAACCTGTTCATTGACGGCTTTAGTCATGTTGGAAACCGTGGCTTTGGAGTAGTGAGCACCGTACATTTCCTCAATGAGTTCGGCAATTTCAGCAGTGGTAATTCCCTTGGTATACAACTAAATGACCGTTGTTTCTAAATTATCACTGTGCCGCCCGTAGGCTGGCAAGGTATGATTTTCAAACCGGCCATTGCGATCTCGAGGAATGGTTAAGTTGGCCGTACTTCGTATCAAACGAGCGCTCATAACTGCCGTTGCGGTTATTACCAGTGTTAATTCCAGCGTATGAGTAGCGTTCGTAACCCAAAAACTCTGCCAATTCGGTTTGAAGCAGCTGGTTAATCGCAATTTCGAGGTGGTGACGAAAAACTTCGTCCAAATCTTGCTTTTGGGCTAGTGCAGCGATAATTTCTGTGGTAAGTTCATTCATGGGGAATGCCTCCTGTGATGTTTTCTGTG
>NZ_JAGYGS010000151.1:0-822 GCF_018991185.1 Lactiplantibacillus sp. 7.2.4 | reverse complement strand
CTCCAAAAAGTCATCCAATTTTTGAATGACTATAACTTCATGTAACAAGAAATCACGCAGATGCAAAAGCCCTCTTTTCCAACATTTTCATTATTACATCCGCCAAAGGGAGCTCCATCAACACGAACAGTAGGCGCAAAGTTGATTAATAGATTTTCCGATTCGCTATTTTAGGGAAAAGCTGACAATTTCATGATTATTATTGCAAAAATTGCAGAGCTTAAAATATTCCTCTGGATATGATATCAATTGATGCGATACTGTGAACTACCAAGATCGGTCCAAAGCGTTCTTCAGTTGTTATGTTATTTAAATCTTCATTGCAAATGTATTTTTCCATGCGTGTTCTGAATGGTGGATCAAGAAGAAAATTTCCAAGTTGAAATATACTTTAACTTTAATTCAGTACTGTAAATATTGAGTAAACAAACATAATATTTTATGTAAAAAAACAGTATTGTTCGTGTATATAAAAAAACACTATTTGAAATTGTAAATATTGAAATTTTTGTTCTGCTTAAAAATACCATAAATTCAACAAAAGGGAACGTTTTATTTTTTGCGGAGATACTTGAAAAAAAGCAGTTGCTGGGATAAACTGATATGATTAACGAACTATTGAGCCGATACACGGGTAATAATTTGTGTCATGGGATTGTCCTATGAAAATCTGTGTTTTTTAGGTTCTAATACCTGAAATGATGCTTTGACAGAATATTCAAGAAACCTTGCTCAACGCATCGTACAACGTGATGATGTTTCAGCCTATGGTGGAGGAAATTCTGTTAAATGGATATCATATCTGAATCGATACACAATAAT
>NZ_JAGYGS010000150.1:0-828 GCF_018991185.1 Lactiplantibacillus sp. 7.2.4 | reverse complement strand
ATGGATACTATTTCTTAGTTAAAATATGAGTCTAGTGACTATCGGTTGAAACTAAAGCAACTTTTTTGACAGCGCTTACCAACATGCTGTAATCTTATTTAATATATAACAAATAATCTATATACTCTTTTCCATATCTAAAATCATATGAATGGAGGTTATTGAAATGCCTTGGAATGAACAAAATTACCCACCATCAATGAAAAATTTGAAAAAAGTGGTTCGAAAAAAAGCTATTGAGATCGCAAATGCGCTTAAAGAAAAAAATTATGACGATAAGCGGGCCATTTCAATTGCTACGGAACAAGCGGAAAAATGGTATCAACATCGCTCTGATTTAAAAGACGACACTCCATTCAAGAAGAATTTAAGGAGGCATAGCTAATGATATCACTTTTGGAAAAACACCCAAACAAAATTACTCCTCATATACCAATAGAAAAGCCTAAAAAGCAATTACCACAAAGATTTCCAGTAAAGACTCCACCTGAAAACCCCCAAATAAATCCAGAAAAAATATACCCTGAAAAACAACCTGAAGAGCCGGTTAGGCGTGATTAATAAGCCGTTTATGTTAGATTACAAATTCCAATTTGAAGGGGGCCACATAAATCAGAGTGAATTCCCATGAGGCATACTAAATACAATATTGGAGACTACGTTTTAAATTGCAAATAATTCGGATTAAATTTGTAATCTACCTTAATCTATTTCGTTTAGTATCCTTTACTATATATAATAAGGAGGTCTCTAATGCTAGTTTTTCTGTCAACATCATTCATACCATCCAATGATAAGATGTGGTCACGAGTTGGCATAAATAAAAAT